>JAJZHJ010000015.1 GCA_021804525.1 Bacteroidota bacterium
CCGAAGTACGGGAAAGAAATATTTCTTCGATACTCTTCATGTAATCTGAGTTAGTGAAGTATTAAATAAAAAAACCTTGCTCTCCAAGCGCATGGTTGCAAAGGAAAGAGCAAGGAATATTGAATTTATGGTGAAAAACTATTCGAGTGTGGATGGAATGTTGATATCAGGATCAACTAAGATACGTCCACAATATTCACAGACAATAACTTTCTTACGAAGGCGAATCTCCATTTGTCGTTGAGGTGGAATTTTGTTGAAGCAACCTCCACAAGCATCGCGTTGAATGGTAACCACTGACAAGCCGTTACGAACGTTTTTACGGATACGTTTGAAAGCTGTGAGCAAACGAGACTCAATCATCGATTCAATTTCTTTGGCACGCTCGCGTAAGCGTTCTTCTTCTTGTTTGGTCTCGGAAACAATTTCTTCTAATTCGCTTTGTTTTTGTGCAAGATCGCCTTTGCGATCATTCAGCAAGGTATTGGCGTTGGCAATTTCTTCTGTTTTGAATGTAATTGCAGCCTGCGTTTCTTGTATTCGCTTCTCGCTCAATTCGATTTCCAACGATTGAAATTCGATTTCTTTAGTTAAAAAGTCATATTCACGATTGTTCCGCACGTTGTCTTGTTGCTCTTTATATTTGGCCATTTTAGCTTTAGAATCTTCAATTTCAATTTTGCGAGAAGCTATTTCTCGTTCTTGTTCTTTGAGTTCTTCACTATAATGTTCGATTCGGGTTTGTAGCCCTACGATTTCATCTTCTAAATCTTGCACTTCGAGAGGCAATTCACCACGCAATGTTTTGATTTTATCAATTTCAGTAGAAACAGTTTGAAGCTCGTATAAGGCTTTTAATTTTTCTTCTACGGTGATCTCTTTTTCGGTTTTTGCTTCGGTTGGCATAACGGTAGTGAATTTACTGTTTGAACGTTATTTGAGTTGTATGTTCCTTTGCACTTGCTTTTACAAATACCTTTCAAATCATTGTTGGAGCTGTAGTTAGAAGTACTGCACCGGATTTGTCAGGCTGGCAGACAAATGGAGTGCAAATGTAGGCATTTTTTTCTGTAGTTGTTCCTGTAGCAGCTCTTTTGTAAATTGTTCTGATTCATAATGTCCAATGTCTGCTATGATAATTCGGTTGTCCGCATCGAAAAATTCATGGTATTTGAAGTCTGCGCTTATGAATATATCAGCTTGTGCACCAATCGCTGTTGGTAGTAGCGAAGCGCCCGATCCACCGCAAAGAGCTACCTTTTGAATGAGGTTCCCACAAAATGACGTATGACGAATCACTGATAAATGAAATATTTCTTTTAGTCTTTGTAAAAAGGCGCTTTCGGGTTCAGGTTCATTCAGCGTACCAACAATGCCAAGTCCAATCTGTGATGATCGGTTTCTGAGCGGAATCCAATCGTAAGCTGGCTCTTCGTATGGATGAGCCTGTAGTAACGCTTTTTCAATGGCCGCTCGGTGAAAAGCGGATACGATAACTTCAATGCGTGTTTCTTTTTCATGGTGCCGCTCATGAAGATTGCCAACAAAGGGATGAGCACCTTCGTTGGCACGAAAAGTTCCAATTCCTTCAACATTAAAACTACAAGCATCGTAATTCCCTGTCATGCCGGCTCCGGCCTCAAAAAGCACTTCTCGAACTTCATCAGAATTAGATAATGGCACATACGTGATTAGTTTAAATAATTGATCAGTCCGTGGTAATAAGATTTGGCAATGTTGAAGGGCTAATTTTTCGGCCATTTTTCGACTTACACCAGCCGCAATATTATCCATATTGGTGTGTGCAGCATAAATAGCGATGTTATTTTGAATAGCGGCAATAACGCATCGTTGTACATAATTGTTGCCTGTGATTTGTTTTAATCCTTTAAATAACAATGGATGATGTGCAATGACAAGGTTGCATCCTTTTGAGATGGCTTCATCAATAACTGTTTCCGTTACATCGAGAGCAAGTAATGCCCCTGTAACTTCTGTGTTACGATCTCCTATTTGTAGTCCGGCATTATCGTAATTTTCTTGTAACGACAATGGTGCGATTTCTTCCATCCAATGGCAAACTGTATCAACCGTCATGTTTTTTATATTATTTGATTTAATGATACATATCCTCAATTTGTTGGTGATAGTTTTGCTGAATAATGGCGCGGCGAAGTTTCAATGTCGAGGTTAGTTCTCCTGTCTCGATGCTGAATGCTTTTTTAATCAACGTGAATTTCTTGATTTTTTCGTATGTCGCCATATCTTTTTGCAGCTCCTCGATCAATGCAGTGTAAAAAGAAATTACAATCGGGTGTTGAAGCAAGACATCATCTTTCAACTCTGTCAAGTGATTTTTTGCTGCAAATTGGTGTAGCTCATCCAAATTAGGTACAATAATGGCTGTAACATAATTTCGTTGATCACCTATAACTGCCACTTGATCAATATGTTTATCCGTGCCAAGTTTGATTTCTAATTGCTGAGGCGCAATGTATTTTCCGTTCGATGTTTTGAATAGATCTTTGATGCGCTCAATGAGAATCAGATTTCCCTCTTCATCGAATCTTCCTGCATCGCCGGTTCGAAACCATCCATCGATAAAAGCGGCTGCCGTGGCTTCAGGTTTATTATAATAACCCGCAGTAATAGTTTTCCCTTTAAGCTGAATTTCGTTATCATCGCCGATACGTGCTTCAACGTTTGGCATTATTTTACCTACTGTGCCAATTCTGTAATTTGTTTCTCTAAAGCAAGTTACGGTAGCTGTGGTTTCGGTTAACCCATATCCAATCACAATGGGAAGCCCCATACTACGCAAAAAGGTATTGATGGAATCGTCAAGAGCAGCCCCTGCTACAGGAAAGATATTGGCATTCTCGATGCCAACTGCCTTTTTGACTTTTGCAAAAATAAGTTTATCAACGAATTTATAGCGTAATTTAAGCCATAAAGGAGGCTTCTTGCCAAGTCGCAGGTAATTTAGGTTATACATTTCGCCTAAGGCTAGTGCCCACACTACAAGCCCTTTCATGGCAGGCGAAAAACTATCAATATGTTCTTTGACACCTTGATAAACTTTTTCCCAAAAACGGGGCACACTGCACATGGAGGTTGGATGTATTTCTTTAAGAGCTGTTTGCACCTCTTGGGGCCGGAGATTTACATAAACTTGCGCTCCTTTGTAAAAACAATAGTAGCACCAAGTACGTTCAAGAATGTGCGAAAGTGGCAAAAACGCAATGGAACAGTCGGCTTCGGTAAAGTAGGAAATTACATCATCGTGAATTGTCATTGCTTCAATAAATGAGGCATGTTTTAACATGACCCCTTTAGGTTCTCCAGTGGTCCCTGACGTGTACATGATTAACGCTAAATCATCTTTACTGGCAGCTTGTTGTCGTCGCACAAGTTCTTCTTCCAAGATGGCTGTATGGCGCTTTTCAACAAATTCAGCAAAATGAATCGAATGAGATTCATCGTGCAACGTTACCGTAGAATCGATCACAACGATTTGTTGCAGTGTCGGGATGTGCGGCAGCGCTTCCAAGGCGTTGTCATATTGAGTTTGTTCTCCTACAAAAAGTAGTTTAACTCCTGAATCATTCAAAATATAGATTAATTGTGCTACTGAAGCGGTAGCAAACAAAGGAACCGAGACCGCACGAATAGCATAATCGGCGTAATCGATAAAGAAATTTTCAGCCATATTCTGAGCATAAATGGCTACCGGTTGTCCCGGCATCACACCATGGGCAAGAAGAGCGAGTGCTGTGTTTTTGGTCTTTTCAGCAAAAGAATTCCACGAAAGAGATTCCCATATTTTCGTCTTATCGTTACGAGAAAAAAGAGCAGGTCGTTCTCCATATTTTTTGGCTTGCTCAAAAAGCAGGGTGGAAAAGTGAGTGACTGGCATAAGCGAAGGATAAAAAGGATACGAAAATAGCAACTGATTTCAATGTGTACATTTTTTTGTCAAGGTTTCAACGAATTATTCTTGAGCATTCGCATTTTCAGCTAAGAAATCATTTCTTTTGCCGGCGAAAAGTTCATAATGACGAAATTCGCATGGTAATGCTCCGTTAAGCAATTTAACACGTTGATTGGGACGAAGCCCCATGTGATCAAGACATTCAAGGTTGGAGCTGATCACCCACGCCGCGTTGCCGGCAAAAGTGTGTTTCAATGTTTTCCCCATTGTGCTGTAAAGTTCCAAAAGGTCTTCGGTAAGAAGTCGCTCACCATAAGGAGGATTGAAAAGAATAAGTGATTTTTCTTGTGGTTTTTGCCAATTCTCCATGGGTTTGGTTTCAACCTGAATGTATTTGGATAAACCTGCACTTTTAATATTTTCTTCAGCAATGCGGGTAGCTCGCAACGATTGATCGGAACCATAAATGTGATGAGCGAAAGGCCTCTCTTGACTGTCGTCGTTGTAAATATTGTTGAATAACTCTTCATCGAAATTGATCCACCGCTCAAATCCAAATTGATGGCGATATACCCCGGGAGCAATATTGAGGGCAATAAGTGCTGCTTCAATCAACAAGGTGCCGGATCCACACATTGGGTCGATAAAGTCACATTCTCCGTGCCACCCCGACAAAAGAATCATGCCTGCCGCCAGGGCTTCGTTGAGTGGTGCTTCCGTCTGATCGCTGCGATAACCACGTTTATGTAGCGATTCGCCCGAACTATCTAACGACAAAGTGCAGGTCTGCTGAGCAATGTGTAAATTCAAATATATATCGGGTTGTTTTGCATCAACTGATGGTCGTTGTTGATATTGATCTTGAAAATAATCGACAATGGCATCTTTCACACGATAAGTGACAAATTGAGAATGATGAAAATGATCGGAATAAACCGTTGAGTCAATGGCAAACGTATTTTCTAACGTCATATACTTGTTCCACTCGATAGCTTTCACTGCATCATAGATTTGATCGTGTGTTTCAGCTTTGAATGTGGCAATAGGAATTAAAACCCGCGAGGCAGTGCGAAGCCAGAAATTGGCTTTGTAAAGCAAAGCTTTGTCAACAGTGCAACGAACAGCTCGTCGTTGTATTTCAATGTTATTGGCGCCTAAATCAGTTAATTCTCGTGCAAGCACTTCTTCGAGTCCCTGAAAAGTTTTTACGATGATGTCAAATTCTTTGGGTAGCATTCAATGGATTTCTGAGGTAATGTTTATAAGAAGACGTTATTTTTTCGAATTGTCTTGTTTTTCAAGACACTATGTAAAGATCATTTTCTTCGTTTTTGCATGTTTCGGTTTGTATTTTGTTTGGCATTGGGTCTTTCCTTGGTGGTTTCAGGTTGAACAAGTGCAAAATCGAGTTGCTTTTTCTCTAAATTAGCTCGTGCTACTTGCACGTTAATGACGTCACCTAATTGGTATTTTTTGTTATAGCGATGCCCTTCAAGGCAGTAGTTTTTTTCGTCAAAAATGTAATAATCGTCGTCCAAATCGCGAATGGGCACCATGCCTTCGCATTTATTTTCGTTCAGTTGTACATAAATGCCCCACTCGCTCACCCCTGAAATGACGCCGTCGAATGTCTGTCCCAACTTATCACTCATAAATTCCACTTGTTTGTATTTTATGGAGGCTCGTTCAGCATTAGCAGCTAGCTGTTCCATGTCTGAACTATGCTTGCAGCGCTCCTCCCACTCCGAAGCATTCACTGAAGTGCCATTTGCCGCATATCGAGTCAGCAACCGATGTACCATCATATCAGGATAACGACGAATAGGGGAGGTGAAATGGGTGTAATAGTCGAATGCCAAGCCATAGTGACCGATGTTGTCGGTACTGTAAATGGCTTTTGCCATAGAACGCACGGCTAATGTTTCAATCAAGTTTTGTTCTTTTTTCCCTTGAACTTCGTCCAAAAGATGATTGACAGATGATGATACTTCGTTTTTTTTGCCTGATATTTTCAGTTTGTAGCCAAAACGACGTATAAACTGAGCAAAGTTATTTAATTTTTCTGGATTTGGGACGTCATGAATTCGGTACACAAACGTTTTCGCTTTCTTACCTTTTCCTGGTTTCCCAATATGTGCGGCTACCGTTTCATTGGCCAATAGCATAAATTCTTCTACTAATTTGTTCGAGTCTTTTGCCTCTTTGAAGAAAACACTTGTCGGTTTACCTTTTTCATCAATTTCAAAACGGACTTCTACACGGTCAAATGCAATGGCTCCCGCTTGAAACCGACGTTCTCGCATCTTTTTGGCTAATTGATTAAGAGTGTCCAGTTCTTCCTTAAAATCTCCTTCGCCTGTTTCAAGAATGTTTTGGGCTTCTTCGTATGTAAAACGGCGGTCAGATTTAATCACGGTACGACAAATAGCGTATTCTTTCATATTGGCATCGTCATCCATCTGTGCCAAAACCGAATAGCACAGTTTCTCTTCGTTTGGACGAAGGGAACAAAGTCCGTTCGATAATTTTTCCGGCAGCATCGGAATCGTTCTATCCACCAAATAAATGGACGTTGCTCGTTGTTCTGCTTCACGATCAATAAGCGTTTGTGGTTGCACGTAATGAGTCACATCCGCAATGTGAATACCTACTTCCCAAAGTCCGTTGGTTAGTTTCCGTAGTGACAGAGCATCGTCGAAATCTTTGGCGTCGCGCGGGTCAATTGTAAAGGTAACAATGTTGCGGCAATCAACCCGACGTGCAATTTCTTCAGATGTGATACTATCATCTATGGTATCAGCTTCTTTTTCCACCTCTACAGGGTAATGATAAGGCAACCCGAATTCCACCAAAATGGAATTCATTTCAGTGTTGTTTTCACCCATATCACCTAAAACATCAAGTACTTCGCCTACGGGATTTTTGTCCTTGGCATCCCAATGAAGCATTTTCACTACTGCTTTTTGGCCATTCTTTCCTCCTTTTAGTTTGTCTGCCGGAATGAATATATCGTTTGATAGATATTTTTTGTCCACCATCAAGAAAGCATACGGGCCGTTCATATCAAGCACCCCTACAAACGTTTCTTTTGCACGTTTCAAAATCTCAAGCACTTCTGCTTCAGGTTGTCGGCCTTTGCGTCCTGCATAAAGAAAGGCCTTCACGTAATCTTTGTCCATTGCACGATTCATGTTGCGCTCTGAAATGAAAATTGGAGCGCCTCCATCATCGGGAATCAGGTAATTCTTGCGCGAAGTTCGGTCGATGGTGCCGATGATATTCCCTCCACGCACGTTTAACCGAAATTTTCCACGCTCTATTTCGATAAGAAACCCATTATCGGTAAGTTCTGTCAGAACGTCGGCAGCCAATTGTTTCAGCGGGGTGGTTGTGAGCGTCAGCGCATGTGAAACTTGTTTATAATTGAAGGCTCGGGCAGACTCCTGATTGAAGAGATGCGATATGGCACGTTTTAAATCTGCCTTTTTGATGTGCCCTTCGGAATTAACTGTTTGTTTTTTCATCGTGATGATTTGTTTCGCCTTTGTCAAAAATATACTAATGGGATATTTCGTTATCTACCAATGGTTGTTTATGATTCTGAAACTCCGCGTTTGTGCTTTTTTTCTTCAAAGATACATCCTATTTTGGTGTATTTTGTTACAGGTTTGTTAAAATACGTCGTTTAGGGGCATTCAGCGTGCTTCTTTGTTCGGAGACAACAAAAAAGCCACCCTTTTCGGAGCGGCTTTGTGGAGTTACTTGTTGAAAGGAAGAACTTATTTCTTCTTGTTTTCCAAGTGTTTTTGGTAACGATTCATGAACTTGTCCACACGTCCTGCCGTATCCACCAACTTTTGTTTGCCGGTATAGAATGGGTGTGAAGAACTGGAGATTTCAAGTTTTACCAAAGGAAAAGTTACCCCGTCGATTTCAACGGTTTCTTTCGTAGCCACCGTAGAACGGGTAATAAATGTGTCACCGTTCGACAGATCTCTAAAGGCTACGGGTCGATAGCTTGCCGGATGAATGCCTTCTTTCATTGTGATAGTTATAATTAAGGGTTGTTTTTCTTGTTGAGTTTGCAAAGGTAAGCATTCGTTTTGAAATAGAAAAATTATTTTCAACGTTAGGGTGAGCTGCGCGAAGTTTTGAGATTTGGAATCATTGCTGTCCGAAAAACCAAAAATAAGAAGAGGCAAAAGTCGAAGAAATTACCCCTAATGAATTAACTTTGTATTGTAACGCAAAATTAGATCCATGAGCCAAAATACATATTTTACGAACAGCCGATCTTCGGGCAGATGTTACGTTTATCCCTATCTACACCTTTTACCCTTATCTGAAAACACGAACGGAAACGGAATACGACTTAACTACAAGAGTATCATACCTAAAGAGCCTTAATCGAGAAGCTAAAGAGTCTTAGGGTTGGAATCACAAACACCTTGTGATGGTAAACACAGGGAGTTTGTACCAACGGAGTCGGATAGCAATTATTCTCACCATCTAGCGCGTGCTCATTCCTTTTTATGCTATCTTTGCGTTATATCAAAGAAAGGCGTATGTCTCATCCATTAAATTCATAACAACATGATTGATCACGATGCACTTTTGAAAATCTCGTATGGAATGTATGTAGTTTGCTCGGGCAACTCAAAAAAAGGGAATGGTTTTATATCCAATTCCGTGATGCAAGTAACTTCCGACCCGGCTCAAGTGGCAGTCACATGCAACAAAAAGAACTTCTCCGCCGACGTGATTGAGCACAGTGGCGTGTTATCCATCTCCATTCTTCCGCAAACAGCATCGCCCGACGTGATCAGCACGTTTGGCTACAAAAGCGGACGTAATGTCGATAAGCTGAAAAGTTTCAACGTGCGCTATGGTCTTAACGATGTGCCGGTGTTGCTCACCGATGCCATCGCCACGCTCGAATGCACGGTGAAGACAACATTCGACGCAGGTACTCACCTGTTATTTATCTGCGAAGTGGAACATACCACGATGATTGATAACACATTGGAACCAATCACCTACGACTATTACCGCAAGGTAAAGAAAGGCGCTTCGCCGGTCAACGCCCCTACCTATGTGGATGAATCGAAACAACAACAACCCACCGCCACGTCCGAAAACCACCGTTGCTCAGTGTGCGGCTATGTGTATGAAGACGCCGACAACGACACTCCTTTCAGCGCCATCGACGACGAATGGGTATGTCCCATCTGCGGCGCTACCAAAGAGATGTTCGAGAAGATATAGAAAGTCCAAAATCCCCTGAAAGGAAATTTATGCATCAATTAGAAGTCAAAAACATTGTCAAGTCATTCAAAGACGTGCAGGCTGTGCGTGATGTTTCATTTTCCATTCCTCAGGGAAAGTTCTTGGCATTACTCGGCCCCAACGGCGCCGGTAAAACCACGTTGGTGGAGATGATGGAAGGGTTGCGCAAACCCGACTCAGGCGAAATCCTCATCAACGGAAAATCGTGGCTCAAACATGAAAAGGAGTTGCGAAAGATCATCGGACTTTCATTGCAAGAGACCCGTTTCACCGAAAAACTCACCGTGCGCGAAACGTTACGTCTCTTTGCCAGTTTCTTCGGTCTGGGCAACGAACGGATGGATGAAGTGATCGATCTCACCGACTTGGGCGACAAACAAAAAGCGATGGTTGGCACACTTTCGGGAGGACAACGGCAACGGTTAGCACTCGCGGTAGCCTTATTGAATAGTCCCGAAATACTCTTTTTGGATGAACCGACAACAGGTCTCGACCCTCACGCCCGTCTCGACTTATGGAACATTCTTAATGCACTGAAACAACAAGGCAACACCACGCTCATTCTTACCACCCATTACATGGAAGAAGCCGAAACGCTATGCGACGAAATCATCATCCTGGACAATGGCAAAATTCTGAGGCAAGGCGTGCTGAAAGAGCTTTTAGATGGTCATGCGAAGAACTTAGACGAACTCTTTATTCAACTAACCGGAAGACATCTGCATGAAGAAACATTGGACAAATAATCAGCTCTATCAACTCATCTTAACACAATTTCTGGAAACCATTCGCGAACCTTCCGTCCTTTTCTGGGGCATCGGGTTCCCCATATTGATCTCCATTGGACTGGGTTTGGCTTTCACCCAATCGTCAGGAACTCAATTTCATGTCAATATAGTTGAAAACCACGCTACAGCGCTCGATTCGCTCATTATCCATTATGGTACAAAGACGATGCACGATAAATCCGTTGTTTATACATGGACGGTAGCAGATTCGACCTTGGGCAACACAAAGTTCATCTTCAAAAACAGTACGTGGAACAATGCCATCGTTGCGCTCAAACGAGGCGAAGCCGACCTGATACTCACCTATTCGGGCGGGAAACCTTGCTATCATTTCGATCCACACGACGCACAAGCACAGCTGCTCTACCTGAAACTTTCGCATTTGCTCCAACATCCTACCGTGAAAGCCATCGAAGCAGAAGGACATGTCACACCTTTAACCCTGAAAGGAGTACGTTACATCGACTTCCTCATTCCCGGATTAATAGCGCTTGGCATCCTCAACTCCCTGATGTGGGGTATCAGTTACAGCATCATAGAACGACGTTCGCAAAAGCTCCTCCGACGAATGATTGCTACCCCAATGCGAAAATCGAATTTCCTCATTGCCCTTATTCTGGTGCGTTTTGTAATGAATATGGTCGAAGCTGGCGTACTGTTTTTCTTTGCATGGCTCTTTTTCAGCACCACCATTCAAGGAAACATCGGCGCTTTATTCTTGTTGTTTGTTGCCGGTAATGTAGCTTTTTCGGGCATTGCCGTACTCATCTCCAGTCACACGGAAAAAACGGAGATAGGCACCGGATGGATCAATGCCATCACCATGCCGATGATGATTCTTTCAGGTATTTTCTTCAGCTATCATAACTTTCCCGAATGGAGCATTGGATTCATCAAACTACTGCCTCTGACTCTTTTGACTGATGGTATACGCAGTATTTTCAACGAGGGCGCAGGCTTGATGCAAGTAGCATTTCCATCGCTCCTTCTCTTAGCTTTAGGTGTCATCTGCTTTATTATGGGGCTGAAACGGTTCAGGTGGTTTTAATTAGAACAAATGACTTTCAACAATTCAACTATGGAAAAGAAGGCGGTGGAAACACCCTTGATGAAACAATATTACCAGATTAAAGCCAAACATCCGGATGCTATTTTGCTCTTCCGGGTGGGCGATTTCTACGAAACCTTTTCGGATGATGCAATAAAAGCTTCTGAGATTCTGGGTATCACGCTGACACGACGCGCGAACGGATCGGCACAGTTTGTCGAGTTGGCGGGTTTTCCACATCACGCGTTAGACACTTACCTGCCAAAATTGGTGCGTGCCGGTATGCGTGTGGCCGTTTGCGACCAGCTTGAAGACCCGAAACTAACTAAAAACATCGTGAAACGAGGCATCA
>JAJZHJ010000016.1 GCA_021804525.1 Bacteroidota bacterium
TGAAGCATGGCTCCGGTTGTTTTGTCAAAGGAAGGTCGCGTTCCCAACGCATCATGCGCGTAAGGTGTTCCTTTGAACATCTCAGCCAGAAGCTGTTTGTAAAATACATATTGCGGATTGGATAAATCGCTGGCAACTTCTTGTTCAATAGCGCCTCGTTCTTTGCTCCATAATTCCTGACTATCCAACACACCTCTCATCCTGATGGCTTCGATATGGAGTGCAATGTCCAAATCTTCTGCCGGCACGGTGAAATAGTATTGTGTGACCATTTGTTGCGTGTCCGCATCGAAATCGCCACCCATGGCAGCCGTGATATCAGCCAATTGGTCGGCGGAGAGTTCAGGACAACCTCGAAACATCATGTGTTCCTGTGCATGCGCCATCCCTGGAAATCCATCCGGCGCTTCATCAGAACCAACTAGATAATTCATCTCGGTGGTCACTACCGGGGCAAGAGGATTTCTGATAATAACTACTCGTAATCCGTTCTTAAGCGTATGTCGGAGCACTGTTTCGTTATTGCTATTGGTTGCCATGACCTTTGCCGTCAGGGGCAAAACCAAGAGAAATGCAATGAAAATGTCAAAAAATTTTCTCATAAGATCATTGTTAATTAATTGATAGATGTCACGTTTCACCAAGTTGTAGATGAGTGTTGAAAACTTGATCTTGCAAATATCGGATTTTATTTTGATTTGATCTGGGTTTTGATCTTTCTATCGAAAGATTGTGGCAAATAAGGATCCTCCTTATGGAGATATCTCGGTTCGTTGGTTTAGAAATTTTAAGCTGTGTCTCTTTGCTTTTCAGCGATTTTGTTTATATTGTTTTTGTCAATAAAAAAAGGGAATCAGGCTTAGAGGCGGAAGCCCCTTGTCATGAACTTGCAGAAGTTGAGTAAGTAAAAGATATAAAGGCAAGGTAATGGATATTCAGTTTTGCAGAAAACAAACCCCATAAATTTTCATTTAACAAGCATTTATTCAATCATTCACTCGTCGTTGCACAAAAAAGAAACTTTTCGACTCGTTTTCAGCACAAGTTATGCTTCGCTAAGTTGCGCAAATAAGATGACAGATTTTTTCAAATACAGGGTTCAGGAATACCAAATTGATTCCGTATTATCAACTACAGCAGCAAAACAGTATATTTGTACAAAAATGAAAATATGACTACCGGTTCACTCCCCAAAAACCCTCTCTTCAAAGATATTCCCGCAGAACAGTTGGAACAGATTCTGATGCCTTATCAGTCATTTACATTCTACGAAAAAGGAGATATTGTTGCTTTGCAGGGAGATCGATGTTCCGCCTTAATGATGATTATTAATGGTTCGGTGCGTTGCGATATGACGGATCCTACTGGCAAGATGGTTACTATCGCTATTCTCAAAGCTCCCGATATTTTGGCGCCGGCATTTATTTACGCCAGCAACAATTTTTTCCCCATCAACATTACCGCACTCACACCGTTAACCATCCTGACAATCGGAAAAGAGAGTTTCAGCAGATTGTTGCAAGAAAATGTAAAAATGTTAGACAACTATCTCCGCATGATTTCTGATCACACACAATTTTTGAGTGACAAAATCCGTTTTCTGAAATTTGGCACTATTAAAAGCAAATTAGCACTCTTCTTTTTAGAAAAAGTGAGAGACACCGGTTCCAGGCAATTTATCATAACAGAAAGTCAGCAAGCACTTGCCGATCTTTTTGGTGTCACACGTCCGGCTTTAGCTCGCACCGTCAGCGAAATGATGGATGAGAACCTAATTACTGTTGACAAAAAACAAATCTTCGTCTTGAATCCTTTGGGATTGAAAAACCTTTGCATTTAAAATGAAACAACGGCTACTTCGCTCTGAAGTAGCCGCTGTTTGATAAAGAAGAGTTATGGCTGAAATTATTTCATAAATAACAATTCACGATATTTTGGTAAAGGCCAGATTTCATCATCGATCACCTCTTCCAATTTGTCGATATGATAACGAATTTTGTCCAAATAAGGGCGAACTGTTGTGCTATATGCAAACGTTCTTTCTTCCACATTTTCAATGCTGTTTGCTACCTTGCGAGCCTCAACCATTTCGTACGTCATGGTTTTAATTGCTAAGATACGCTCACCTATTTCACGTACCAAATTTTTACTGTCAGCCGATAGTTTTTCAAATTCTTGTGTGTCGAAAACATCCTTAATACCGCGGATATTCTCTATCAAACGATTTTGATAAGCAATGGCAGTAGGCACAATATGATTGATAGCCAAGTCGCCAAGGACACGTGCCTCTATCTGAATTTTTTTCGTAAACTTCTCGAACTCAATTTCTACACGGCTGTGTATCTCAATTTCAGAATATACACCTAACCCGGTAAGCAATTTCACAGCATCTTTTTCTAGGTATTTTTTAATAGCATCAGGAGCCGCCGTGATGTTTGTCAAGCCGCGTTTTGCAGCTTCCTCTACCCATTCTTGTGAATATCCATCTCCTTCGAAACGAATAGCGCGAGACTCAATAATCAACCGTTTCATAACTTGGAAAATAGCTTCGTCTTTCCCTTTGCCGGATGCAATTACCGCATCTACTTCATCAGCAAATTTGGTTAATTGATCAGCTATCACAGCATTCAAAATCGTCATTGCAGCGCCACAGTTGGCAGAAGAACCTACTGCACGGAATTCAAACCGGTTTCCGGTAAAAGCAAACGGTGAAGTTCTATTACGGTCTGTGCTGTCTAACACGATATCAGGAATACGACCTATCCCTAATTTCAAAGCAGTCTTTTCCTCTGGCGTCATGCGTGAATCCGACACTTTTTCTGCTAAATTGTCAAGCATGTTGGTTAAATAGGTACCCAGGAATACGGATAGAATAGCAGGAGGAGCTTCATTTGCTCCCAGACGATGCGAGTTTTCAGCGCTCATAATGGAAGCACGCAGTAAATCCTGATTTTGGTGTACTGCCTTCAACGTATTCACAATGAATGACAAGAACAACAAATTTCCTTTTGGATTTTTTGCAGGGCTGTAAAGGTTTACGCCAGTATCGGTACTCAGTGACCAGTTGTTATGTTTTCCCGATCCGTTTATGCCTGAAAATGGTTTTTCGTGAAGTAAAATAGCAAAATTATGCTTTGCCGCTACATGTTTCATCAAATCCATTACGATCTGATTATGGTCATTGGCAAGGTTTGCTTCTTCGAAAATTGGAGCACACTCAAATTGGTTAGGTGCCACTTCGTTGTGTCTGGTTTTCAATGGAATTCCTAATTTATGACCTTCCAACTCCAATTCACTCATAAATGCCATAACACGGGTTGGAATGGATGCAAAGTAATGATCTTCCAATTGTTGATCTTTTGCTGAAGCATGACCCATCAGCGTGCGACCTGTCAAAGCCAAATCAGGACGAGCACTATATAAAGCCTTGTCAATCAAGAAATATTCTTGTTCCCAGCCTAAATTGGCATTGACCTTCTTCACATCTTTGTCGAAATACTGACACACACGAACAGCAGCCTTGTCAACAGCGCTCAAAGCGCGAAGTAAAGGAGTTTTATAATCTAACGCCTCGCCTGTGTAAGCAATGAAAATGGTAGGAATACACAATGTTTCACCTACAATAAAAGCAGGAGATGAAACATCCCAAGCTGTATAGCCACGAGCTTCAAAAGTATTACGAATACCGCCGCTTGGAAAAGAAGAAGCATCCGGCTCTTGTTGTATCAATAATTTTCCCGAAAAGCGCTCTAACACTTCATTGTTCTCCCCAAAATCAAACATCCGCTCATGTTTTTCTGCAGTAGCATCGTTTAGCGGTTGAAACCAGTGTGTATAATGTGTTGCACCTCGTTCTTTAGCCCATTTGCACATACCTGTTGCAACTTGATCAGCCACTTTTCGATTGATGGTCGTTCCGTCTTCAATTGCTTCAACTACGGCAGTGTAGGCTTCTTTTGAAAGATAGACCTGCATTTTTTTTCTATCGAAAACATTGATGCCGTAAAAATCGGCAAGGTTAGGAGGAGTTTGCACCTCAATAGGTGTCCGGGTTACAACCTCTTGCAACGCGGAAAAACGTAATTTTGCCATGATCATTTCTTTATTTAAATTATATAGCGCAAAGATAGAATATCTTTTTTATATACCCCTTATTTTCGAATTGATTTTTGAAAAAATAATAGTTAAATCGGATTTAGCCTCTCTTTTTGACAGAAATATAGGCAAAAAACGGCCATTTTGCTCAATTACCCCTCATATATATCAACTTTAGATACTTTCTTCCACAGTCTAATAATGCATCCAGGCCTTAAAAAAACGAATAGCCGATAAAAAAAGGGGTATACCCATGAAAAAATAGAAGAAAGACAAGTCATAATTGGGCGCTACATGACTATACCGTAATAAAAGCCCACCTGAAATCATCAACATCATAAGAAAATAGGAGCGCTTGCTGAAAAAAGAAAATATAGTTGGTCTGCTTTTAGATAGCGAGATTATACGCGAAATATGTTTGGAAGAAATGCGGTCAAAGAGCAATCTAAAAAAAAGAATTCCGCCAACAAAGGATCCTATCGTCTCAAGTTTCCATCCGTTTATCGGGACAAAATAAACCGTGCCCCTCCAAAACAACATTCCACTTGCTATAAGCCAAACAATGGCTGCCACAAAAAGCAAATGCCGTTTGTCAATGCTGAAAATGGTAAGTTTCATTATTTGTGCCTTTTTATCAATTGGTTTTTATTCAACAGGCTACAAAAATACAGTAAAAAGTCATCGTTGCATCATAGTTATTGGATGAACAAAATAAATTAACTTTGTAGACTCATTTTTCATAAACAAATATCTTTCTATGGACGCAAAACTGAATATCGCTGTTGTGGCAGGAGGAGAACAATCAGAAGTGGTTGTCTCGATAAAAAGTGCCAAAGGAATTGTTTCATTCATGGATAAATCACGATATAACCCATTTATAGTGGTAATTGAAAAAAATAATTGGCACGTTTTGTTAGATGACGGATCAACGTTCCCTATCGATAAAAATCAATTTACTTTTCAACTCAACCATCAAGAAATGCATTTTGACTGTGCCTATATCACCATTCACGGAATTCCCGGAGAAGACGGTCGCTTGCAAGGTTATTTTGAAATGATTGATATGCCCTATACATCATGCAATGTACTTACCTCTGCTTTGACCTACAACAAATTTGTATGCAACAGCTTCCTTAAGGAATTTGGTATTTCTGTTGCACCTTCTATACGTTTATCTCGACAAGAAAACTTTCAAAGCGATAAGATTGTGGCAGAACTTGGCCTTCCTTGTTTCGTAAAACCAAATCTCGGTGGATCAAGTTTCGGTGTAACCAAAGTGAAATCAGCCCACGAAATAGATGCTGCTATTCAAAAAGCATTCAAAGAATCAAACGAAGTGCTGATCGAAAGCTTTCTGGCAGGTACAGAAGTGACTAATGGTATTTTCAAAACACATAAACGACAAGTCGTATTTCCTGTGACAGAGGTTGTTCCTAAAAATGAGTTTTTCGATTTTGATGCCAAATACAAAGGAGAGTCGGAAGAAATTACCCCTGCCCGAATTTCTGCTGAACTCACACAAACCATACAGCAAACAACCTCAAAAATATATAATATTTTGAATTGCAGAGGAATCATTCGTATCGATTATATTATTACCAATGGAGATAAAATCAATTTATTAGAGGTGAACACAACTCCGGGTATGACACCTACCAGTTTCATCCCTCAACAAATTCCTCATGCCGGATTAACGGTCACCGAAGTATTAACTGAAATTATCGAAGATTCAATGATTTCTCTTTGAATTTTAATGAGCTTTTAATTGATGTTTAAACACCACTTAAAAGAATTAATATGGAAATAACGATACCGTCACTCGACAAACTGGCTGATGCAGCCAAAGCACTTTTACCATTTCTTCAATCCTACAAAGTTATAGCTTTTTACGGCTCAATGGGTGCAGGTAAAACCACTTTTATTAATGCACTTTGCAACGAATTAGGCGTCACTGACAACATGAACAGTCCAACGTTTTCGATTGTCAATCAATACGATGTAAAAAAAGGAAATCCTATCTATCACTTTGATTTTTATCGTATCAACCGTATTGAAGAAGCGTTCGATTTTGGTTATGAGGATTATTTTTATAGCGGAAACTATTGCTTTATCGAATGGCCTGAAAAAATAGAGAATATTTTACCCGCCGATACCTTAAAAATATATATTGCAGAGCAGGAAGACGGCTCCCGCTTGATTTCTTTTTGAACCTAAAAAGAGCTTTATATATACCCCACTTTCTTATGTAACTTGTTGGAAGATACCAATAATGAAAAGAGCAGATTAACTTTTTATCTTCTCGTAACTTCTTAATATTTTCTTTGAAACTATATACTTCTTGAAGAATTTCTATCCTTCAATTCATACGTACAGTTGTAAAGAAATTTTCCGTACGTACTGGAATCCTTAAAAACACTTTGCTGCTCAACCGAAATGGGGCTACCGATACGTAACCGG
Organism: Bacteroidota bacterium; assembly: GCA_021804525.1. Lineage (GTDB taxonomy): Bacteria > Bacteroidota > Bacteroidia > Bacteroidales > Paludibacteraceae > Microbacter. Next base: position 6,553 of record JAJZHJ010000016.1, read on the forward strand.
ATGATTTTCCCTTTTTTATTGACAACCTCAGTAGAAATAAGCAAAGAACGAATCAACGGGTGTATTAATCCTGCAAGCAAAAAAAACCAACTGTTGTGACCATAAAAATAGATAGGGATAACAGGAACTTTTGCTTTTTGAATAAATTTCATTGACGACAATTGCCATTCCCGATCCTTGATTTTTAAATGTTTATCAATGTGTGAAACTTGGCCAGAAGGAAAAAAGAAAAGAGGATGACCATCTTCCAACCACTTTTTGGCAATGCGAAGCCCAGGCAGGCTTGATTTCTTGCTGGTTGACTTTTGAAATGGATTTACAGGAATAAAATGATGTGAAATGGGTTTGATAAAGCTCAAAACAAAATTCGTCAATCCTTTTATATCAGGGCGTACCTCACTAATCATTCTTACCAATGCCATACCATCGTACGTCCCATAAGGGTGATTCGAAACAGTAATAAATTGTTTATTATCAGTAAAATAGTGGATATTTTCTGGATTTTCCACGATAATTTTTACTCCAAAAAGACGAAATATTTCATCTATAAACTCACGATCATTTTGAGTTCTTTCTTGAGCAAGTAAACTATTGGCATAAATCTTTTCCTGCGCTGTCACTCTATAAATTATCCTTGCAACTATCTTCCCCCACTTTTTTTCGAAAAAGGGAGTAATCTGGCAAAACTCACTAAAACTAACCACGTTCTTTCTAATTTTTATCTGTCACTACCCCTTCATCTTCACCAAAAATAGACAATTGTCTCCTGAAAATTTCTTCCAATGACAACTGAAATGTTTCGGTGTTTGCTACACCGGGTATCACTGCCAATCGGTCTAATATTAACCTTAATAGATGACGATTATCCCGTGCATACATTTTAATAAACATGGCATATTTACCGGTAGTATAATGACACTCTACTATTTCGGGGATTGCTTTTATATAATCTACAACTTCTTGAAATTCAACGTTATTTTTCAATACTATTCCAATATAAGCACATGTCTGATACCCTACTTTGTATTGATCAATAACAAATTCAGAATTACGAATAACCCCTTGTTGTAATAATTTTTGAACCCTTTGATGAATAGCTGCTCCTGAAACATTACATTCGCGGGCTATTTCTAAAAAAGGAGTTCTCGCATTTTGAGAGATAAAATGCAAAATTTTCTTATCCAATTTATCCAATACATGTCCCATAGCATTTCGTTTAAGTTTTTTGCAAAAGTACTCTTTTTTATGAATAAAACAATCTAATACAACCCTTTCTACTTCGAAAACCCACTTTTTATGGAGTTGATAACCATGTTGATTAATTGTTATTTACTTGAGATAACTTTTTTGATTTACCTATTGTTTTATTGCCCTTTTTTTATATGAGAATTTTTCTATCAACCATCCAAAAATAGTTTTCATATTTTGTTCCAACATCATTTACCTGTTTTTGAACGCTACCCAATACCAAAAAGACAATTTTGTTGCTAACTTTGTTTCTTATAAACAATCAGTTGATAACTATATTATTCACTAAAAATGAGTGCTTTGTATTATTCAAAAGTTGTTGATTGTTTCTTCAAAACTATCTTTCTTATAAGAAAATACCTCATCATAAAAAGTTATCAACGTTTTCAACACGCTATTATCATCAATCATTGATTAGTTTAAAACTTTTAAAATATGAATATGGAAAATAGATGGTTCATAACTGGATTTGTTGATGAACCAATACCCGATTCGATCGATTTGATTCAAGAAATAAACAGATTGAAAAAAGAAAAGAATGCCTTTATATTAGCACATTATTATCAAGTAGATGAAATTCAGGATATTGCTGATGTTGTTGGTGATAGTTTAGCATTAGCACAGCAAGCTACCAAAATAGAAGCTGATCTCATTGTCATGTGTGGTGTGCATTTTATGGCTGAAACAGTAAAAATTCTCAATCCAAACAAAAAAGTATTGCTTCCTGATTTACATGCCGGTTGTTCGTTGGCTGACAGTTGCCCTTATGACGATTTTAAGCGATTTGTAGAAGCTCACCCTGACCATAAGGTGATCTCGTATGTCAATACTTCTGCAGCGGTAAAAACGCTTACAGACGTCGTTGTTACTTCAAGTAATGCACGCCAAATAGTAGAAAGTTTTCCTGCTGATCAAAAATTAATTTTTGCACCTGATCGAAATTTAGGAAATTACATTAATAGTGTTACCGGACGTAATATGCTTTTGTGGGATGGTGCTTGTCATGTTCATGAACAATTTTCGTTGGAGAAAATAGTAGAATTAAAGCTAAAGTATCCACAGTCGTTGATTTTGGCTCATCCTGAATGTCAAAGAGTTGTACTTAATGTAGCTGATTTCATAGGTTCAACATTAGCTCTTTTGAATTTTTCTAAAGAATCAGAAGCAACACAATTTATTGTTGCAACCGAAAGTGGTATTATTCATGAAATGAGAAAAGCATCGCCGCATAAAGAGTTTATTCCGGCTCCACCTATTGATAGCACTTGTGGGTGTAATGATTGTAATTTCATGAAATTGAATACATTAAAAAAATTGTATCTTTGTTTGAAACATGAATATCCTTTTATAGAAGTTGAAGAGGATGTCAGAAAAAAAGCAGAAATACCAATTCGTAAAATGTTGGAAATCAGTAAATAGATGAATTGTGAAACGAGCATGTAAATTATTTACATGCAAGAGTATGAGAATGGGTGACAGGTGAGTTTTGTACAACATCTAAAAATAAATTATTCACGTATGAAATATAAAAAGTATTTTCTTATTGCAATTATTTTTCTTTTTCATGTTGGATTTTCCAATGGACAAACTTTAGATGCACGATGGCTTCATGCTATTAATTCAAATTCATCTCCTTTTCTAAATAGAAGTACAACGTTTTTATCCAGTACCACAGCGGATGTTGCTGTGGGATTGCCTGTTGTTTTGTTAGGAATTGGATATTTAAGCAATAATGAATCGTTAACGGAAGGTGGTTGGTATATGGGTTCTTCCTTGGTCATATCCAGTTTTTTTACATTAGCTACCAAGTATGCTGTAAATAGGCCAAGACCGTATGTTTCATATCCGGGGTACTTTCAACCTCGTGGGTTAGAGGGAAGTCCTTCTTTTCCATCAGGACACACATCTTTAGCTTTTAGCACGGCGATGTCGTTAAGTATGTATTGTCCAAAATGGTATGTAGTTGTACCTTCTTTTGTATGGGCAACGTCAGTAGGGTACAGCAGAATGAATGAGGGTGTTCATTATCCGTCCGATGTTCTTACGGGGGCTATTTTTGGAGCAGGAAGTGCTTGGCTTACTTTCAAATTAAATAAATGGTTGAATCATCCTATCCAGCGAGTAGCACACCATACCTTAAAATGGATTCATCCAAATAATAAGTAATTTATTTATTTTCAAAGATATTTGGTGAGTCAACCCATTTATAGATTTTGTCGTTACGATGAACTTTTTCAGAAACTGAGATTGAAAAATAGTCTCCTTTTTTAGCCGTTTCTGTTGAAACTAAATCAACACGAATTTCTGAAATTTTTTCTAAGTGGCTTCCTGTTGAAGACCCTATAAAAAGTAATTCGTCTCCGATAGATACATCGTTTGTTTCTACAACACATTCTACAACACCAATTTGATTAAAATAATTGGTAACCTTTCCAATGTAAAGTTTTCGTTTAGTAGCTTCGGATCCGTAATTTTTGCTCCATTCTCCGAGACGTTGACCTAAATAATATCCATTCCAAAACCCACGATTAAATACTTGTTTGAGGCGTGTATCCCAGTTTGCAATTTTATCATCAGTAAAGGATTTGTCAAGATAAGCCACGATGGCTTCTTTATAACATGAAGTAACTGTACGCACATATTCAGCACTTCGTGCTCGTCCTTCTATTTTAAAAACACGTACGCCAGCATCAATCATTTTATTGAGAAAATGGATAGTTTTCAGATCCTTAGGAGACATGATATATTCATTGTCAATTTCTAATTCAATATCTGAATCTTTATCTTTCACCGTGTAACCTCTCCTGCAAACTTGCATGCAAGCTCCCCGATTAGCTGATGAATTCATTTCGTGAAGACTTAAATAACACTTTCCCGAAATTGCCATGCATAGTGCTCCATGCGAAAACATTTCAATGCGAATGAGTTGATTTTTTTTACCTGTAATGTTTTTATTTACTATTTGACGATGTATTTCAGCGACTTGATCTAAATTTAATTCGCGAGCTAAAACCACCACATCAGCAAATTGAGCATAAAATTGAAGTGCATCAATGTTTGAAATATTCAATTGTGTGGAAAGATGTACTTCCAGTCCGATTTGATTGGCATATTGCATGGCAGCTACGTCGGATGCGATGATTGCCGTAATACCGGTTTCTTTTGCTTTGTCAGCAATTTGATGCATAAGATTCAAATCTTCATCGTAGAGTACCGTGTTTATTGTCAAATAACTTTTAATACCGTTTTCGCGACAGATGGATACGATTGTAGTTAAATCATTTATGGTGAAATTATTGGATGAGCGAGCGCGCATATTGAGATTTTCGATGCCGAAATAGATAGAATCGGCGCCACCTTGTATTGCAGCTGTGAGCGATTCCCATGAACCGACAGGAGCCATTATTTCAAAATCTGATAGTTGCATGTATTATGTATATTGAAAAAATTGAAAGTAAATAGAGAATCAATCAATTATCATTCCACTTCCTAAACAAAGATGCGATTCTTTGTCGTAAATAACACCAAATTGTCCGGAAGCAATGCCTTGAATTTTCTCCTCAGAGTGAATACGAAAAATGTCGTTTATTTTCGTCAATTTT
>JAJZHJ010000386.1 GCA_021804525.1 Bacteroidota bacterium
TCTTTCTCAGGCATTGCAATCAGGATATAGCATTGAGCGCATTCATGAATTGACTAAAATTGATATATGGTTTTTGCAGAAACTTCAAAACATTGTCAATGTTGCCAATGAATTGCAACGAGCTGGTTCGTTTGCGGCTACTTCCAATGAATTGTTCCTCCATGCAAAACAAACTGGTTTTTCTGATTTTCAAATTGCACGTCTTTTGTTTGATGCAAAAGAGAATATGGCAGATCGCTCAGATGAGGTGAGGACAGAACGTAAACGACGCGGAATCACTCCTGTTGTGAAGCAAATTGATACATTGGCTGCAGAATATCCGGCACAAACAAATTATCTTTATATTACATACAACGGAACATCAAATGATGTGCATTATCTGGGCGATCATCGTTCGGTGGTGGTGCTTGGTTCTGGTGCTTATCGCATCGGAAGCTCGGTGGAATTTGATTGGTGTAGTGTTAATGCGCTGAGTACTATTCGTAAACAAGGGTTTCGCTCTGTAATGATTAATTACAACCCAGAAACAGTTTCGACAGATTACGACATGTGCGATCGGCTATATTTCGATGAATTGACATATGAGCGGGTCATGGATATTTTGGAATTGGAAAATCCAATGGGAACAATTGTTTCGGTTGGTGGACAGATTCCGAACAATTTAGCAGTACGGTTGGATAAAGCTGGGATGCGTCTTTTAGGGACTGATGCTGCTTCCATTGATAATGCTGAAGACAGGCATAAGTTTTCGAGCATGCTCGATCGGTTGCAAATTGATCAACCACGTTGGCAAGAATTGAAATCTTTGCAAGGTGTTGAACAATTTGTTGAAAATGTGGGATTTCCGGTTTTAGTAAGGCCTTCGTATGTGCTTTCAGGTGCAGCTATGAATGTCTGCTCTAATCAGGATGAATTGGAAGAGTTTTTGAAATTGGCTACTGAAGTTTCGCAAGAACATCCTGTGGTGGTGTCAGAATTTATTGAAAACGCCAAAGAGATTGAAATTGATGCTGTTGCTCATAAAGGAGACATCGTGGTTTATGCAATTTCCGAGCACGTTGAATTTGCCGGTGTACATTCCGGCGATGCAACCATTCAATTTCCTCCTCAAAAAATTTATGTGGAGACCGTGCGAAGAATCAAACACATTGCCCGTGAGATTGCGAAGTCGCTCAATATTTCAGGGCCGTTCAATATTCAATTTTTGGCCAAAGAAAACGATATTAAGGTAATTGAGTGCAATTTGCGTGCTTCTCGAAGTTTTCCTTTTGTGTCGAAAGTATTGAAAATTAATTTTATCGATTTAGCAACTCAGGTGATGCTCGGAATGAATCCCGAAAAACCTGAGAAATCGGCATTCGATTTGGATTATGTTGGTATTAAGGCTTCTCAATTTTCTTTCACTCGGTTACAAAAAGCTGATCCTGTGTTAGGTGTTGACATGGCATCAACGGGCGAAGTTGGTTGTATTGGACATCATTTTGATGATGCGTTGCTTACTGCCATGTTGTCAGTTGGTTATCGTATACCGGAGAAAACCATAATGGTATCTTCGGGTGAAACGAAGTCAAAGGTTGATTTATTAGATGCATGTCGAGTGTTGCAAAATAAAGGATATCGCATTTATGCAACGCATGGCACAAAAGAGTTTTTAGAGGCGCATGATGTGAACGCAATTGAGGTAAATTGGCCAGATGAAGACGGCGATCACAATGTAATGAAGATGATTGCCGATAAGCAATTTGATTTGGTTATCAATATTCCTAAGAATTTAACGAAACGGGAACTTTCAAATGGCTATAAGATTAGACGTGGAGCTATTGATTATAACATTCCGTTAATCACCAATGCTCGTTTGGCAAGTGCTTTTATCAAAGCATTTTGTAAAATGAGTTTAGATGATATTGATATTCAACATTGGGCAGAATATAAATAAGTACTGCAGAAATCATACTGAAGTACTATTCAGTAGAATTGAGCACTATCACTTTTATTTCAAAGCCTCTGCAAACAAGCGTTATTGTTTCCAGAGGCTTTTCATTTTACCTTCCACTATTCTTCAAACAACTCTTTCTCGTACAATCTTAAGCGATGTTTACCCAACGAAATTTCGCCAACTGAAACAAATCCTGAGTTTTCATAGTATTGGCATAATTTTTCAATATGAGCACCGCAATCCAATCGTACATATTTTTTGTGGTTTTGCTTGCACATATCTTCTATCTGCGCCAGAATTTGTCTGCCTAATCCTTGTCCCTGATGTTGTCTTGCTGTTGTGAAAGAGTGAATATATCCGGCATTATCTTCCTGTACACCCCAAAATTGCTCATCGTTCCATTGTAATCGGAACATTCCAACCACCTCTGATTCTTTTAGCACAAAGTAAAACTGATTTGCATCAAAACCTTCTTTTATCCAGTTAAAGCTTGAATCATGCGGATTCGACCAATTTTGCCAATAATCAATGTTTTTCTCCTTTAACCATAACGATGCTTCTTGTAATAAGGAGAATCCTTTCTCCATCTCTGATTTATCAGCCAATCGTATTTTTAGATTTTCCATATTCACGTTATATAATTCCTTGTTTTATCTGTATATCATAATGTCTTGATCATGGAGAGACAAGTCATTTGACATAAAATGAGAATCAAAAGCGATTTGAATTGGTACATATTCCTCATCGCTGTCGTGTACAAATATAGCCTCATTTTTTACGAATTCTCAAATAGCATTTTGTTTTTTGTAAACATTGCGTATAATATA
>JAJZHJ010000387.1 GCA_021804525.1 Bacteroidota bacterium
TCGGCTAAAATCTATTTAAACCGCTGTTCTGACCCCCATGAGATGGCTCCTGCCTATTACCGGCTTTGGCAACAGATCAATCAGAAAGAGGGTCATTTGGCTGCGGCGCTCTATTATGCCGATCGGGTGTCCATCGCGAAGGATTCGTTGAGCGAAAGAGCGCTTCAACAGAGCTTTGCCGGATTGGAGAAGAAGTATGATTTCGAGCGTATTCATGCTGAAAACAGCCAATTAGTCATCGCGAACCAACACAATAGATATCTCCTGCTTTTAGCGGTTGTCGCCATTCTTGTTTTGGGGCTCATCCTGTTGTTGTTTGGCTACTTTGCCCGCAGGAGAGAGGTGAAACGACGTGATGAAACCATTGCCAAAGAACAGGAAACCAACCGGTTGATTCAGCAACAATTCGATTTGCAAAAGGTCGTTATCGAAATTCTGGAAGAGTATAAAACTACGGCTTCAAATGACATTGCATCCGGTAAGTCATCCGACACAAAGCGCTCCGGTAAACCGGTTCCCGCATCCCTCGCTCTGGAGCGGCGCGAAAGAATCATTGCCTGTATTAAAGCTCTTTACCCCAGCCTGTATGAGTTCCTCGTCTCCCATCCTTCAGGATTAAATTCTACGGAGATTTTGTTGTGTTGCTTTATCCGTTCGGGATTCGATTCAACCTTAATGATCCCTCTGCTTAACATAAGCGCAGCCTCTTTTTATACATTGCGTTCAAGAGTAAGAGACAAACTTGAATTGCGCCCAAAGGATAATCTTGCCGATTTTCTCGCTAAAAAATAACCCCTCATTTCCCTTCATTTTTATTGTTTTTTGCCAAGTCAATATGGCAACTTTCCCCCTTGCTGTTAAGTAATTGACGATTAACTATTTGTAAATGGTTAAATGATGTAATGTCAATATGAAATTTTTGCCGAATTTGGTAATATCAATTTCTTTTTTATATTACTTTGCAACGCAACCTTATTAAATGATTTAACCTATGAGGGCTATTTGTTCAATCTGCACGAAACGTGTCCCGACATTCGGGGCAGATTTCACCTTTCATTTCAAATCGAGTCGTCATCACGTAAAAGCAGGACTTGTCATTCTGTTGCTCATTGGTAGCAGCACGCTATTTGCCGATAACACGCCGGTAACTCCGCCTGACAATCCGATTCCCATATTTAAAATTCCTATGCCGACACCGCAACCTCACACAGGCAATGATATGTCATAATGATTCCCTCGTTATTGTTTTTGGTTAGTCAGGTATGGGATGGCGTGATGTCATTCCATATCTATCGCCAAAACAACGAAATAAACCATGAATCTTCATTGTTTGATATAAAATACGGGTTAGGAAAAATGGAATATACCCGATAGTAAATACAATAAGAAGGATTGTAATTACAATAGACCCGATTCAATATTCAATAAGGAGGATTGTAAATACAATAGACCCGATTCAATATTCAATAAGGAGGATTGTAAATACAATAGACCTGATAGTAAATTCAACAAGGAGGATTGTAATTACAAAAGTCCCGATAGAATATTCAACAAGGAGGATTGTAAATACAATAGACCTGATAGTAAATTCAACAAGGAAGATTGTAATTACAAAAGGCCCGATAGAATATTCAACAAGGAGGATTTTAAATGCAATATACCTGATTTTAAATTGAACAAGGAGGATTGTAATTACAATAGACCTGATAGTAAATATGTTTTGCTCGGTTTGGAATTTTGACAACTTATATATGTTTTATAGTGCGTTCATTCATAGTTTATTAATTTAAAAATCATTTTTATGAGAAGACTAAAAGCGTTATTGGATTTTATCCAATTCTCAATTCCGGTAAAAATTGCGTTTTACTACAATGTGATTGTCAAATTAACGGGCAATACGAAGTTTCCCAATCCCGATGTCTCTTTAACGGAAGCCAAAGCAGTGATAGATGCTCTGGAAGCTTCGCATCTGGCAACGAAAGATGGCAGTCACACAGCAGTTTCGGCTATGTACGATGCCGAAGAAAATGCAGATTCTATTTTCCGCATCCTGGTAGCCTATGTAAATCGAATGGCTGATGGTAATGAAACGGCCATTTTAAGCAGTGGATTTCATATTTCCAAGCAACCGACATCCATTCAGAAACCACTTTTATCGGTGGTTGATGGCGATAACTCGGGTTGTGTCTATTTGGTGGCAAGAGCCATTGACAAAGCCGGCGCCTACATTTGGCAGATAGCAAAAGACAAGCTGCCGCAAACGGAAGAAGAGTGGGCAACGGCAGGCCACAGCACGCAGGCCTTTTTCCGGGTTTCCGATCTGACAGTGGCCGGTAAATACTACTTCAGAGTAGCTGCCGTCACACCTGCCGGTACCTTAGACTTTACCCCCGCCGTGATGAAGGTGGTACTATAAAACGGACAACAGAAAGAAAGCAAAAAACAAGAACGCACTTGCACCTCTTTCTGAAGCCAAACTGATCGGATGGCCGAAAGTTGTCCGATCAGTTTGTTTTAATATCGGTTACTGTTATTTTTTTGTCTAAAACAAGTGATATTGAATAAAAATCGTTATTTTTGAAGTGTCAAGCTTAACCGAACAAAGCAACCAAAATGAAAGAGAAATATAACGTGCTATTTTTATGAAAGATGTATCAAAGCCTATACGAGAAAAAGAAAAATGCTAAACAATAATAGTATTTTCATCTCTTTAATTTGCCCCTGAATTATGAAAAAATTTATTTTAATCTCTGTCATTT
>JAJZHJ010000388.1 GCA_021804525.1 Bacteroidota bacterium
TGCTACTTTCTATTGTATCTGTTTTTTTGTACTATTTTTTTTGCGTAACTCATCCAATTGTCAAACTAATTACGTCTAACAGATGAAGCTTCAGAAACAATGGAGAAACCGGTTCTCCTTCACTTATTCCTTTAATTTATTTTCTGAAACAATCATTTCTTATGAGAACGATGATTTTTACCAAAGTGCGCTATGGATGTTTAGTAATGACAGTGTTCATGGCAAGTGTATGGATGGCTTCAGCAGCACCGCTGGGCATTGTGAAAGGGCGTATTATGGATCAGACAAAGCATCCTGTGGAGTTTGCCACGGCGGCTTTGCTGAATGCAAAAACCAATCAATTGGTGACGGGCAGCGTAAGCAACGAAAAAGGTGAATTCGTGATAGAGAAAGTACCCGTAGGCGAATATAAGTTGGCAGTCAGTATGATGGGTTATCAAAAAGTAGAAACAGAGGCTTTTACATTGGCTGATAAAAATCAGCTAATGGTTGACAAGCAAATTGTGTTGAATGAAGCGACTCACCAGTTAGCAGAAGCCACCGTGACGGCACGCCGTAAATTTATTGAGCAAAAAGCCGATAAATTGGTGGTTAATCCTGATGCATCTATTACGACAGCTTCTGACAATGTATTTGATATTTTGAAAAGACTACCAGGTGTATCAGTTGACAACAACGATAACATCAGCCTGAAAGGTAAACAAGGTGTCATTGTGATGATTGACGACAAACCGACCTATCTTTCAGCCGATCAGTTGGCAAATTTGCTCAAAGGGATGCAGGGGAAAAATGTGGAGCGTATTGAAATTATTGAAAATCCATCAGCCCGTTATGATGCTGAAGGCAATTCGGGTATTATCAACATCAAAACCAAGCATAGCAAAGCACCCGGGTTTAATGGAAATGTGTTTGGTGGATTGAGTATTGGCAGCCAACTAGGAGAAAATGGAGGTATTGATTTGAGTATGCACACAGGGAAGATCAATCTCTACGGAAACTATTCGTTTTACGAATGGAGAGGATGGAACAGTATGGATGCAGTACGTCAGTTTATGTCCGGAGCCGATCAAGGCGCTTATCAACAAATACATTCATACAGTCGCTATCATGGCAATGCACATAACTTTAAGATCGGAGCTGATTACAATATGACCAAGAATCAGGTTTTTAGTGTAATGTTTAGAGGATCAACGGGTTTTAATGACGAAACAGGGCATACAGAGAATGCTTTCTCAGATGCCAACCATCAGTTGGACTCGACGCTCTTTACAAAATTAACAATCAACAATCATTGGCAAAACTACACCTACAATGCAAATTATAAGTGGAATATTGATACTACAGGGCAATCGTTGACTATTGATGCCGATTATGCACAGTTTTTCTACGATGCTACGAATGCGCAAAGCAGTAATTATTTAAATGCTGCCGGAGTGAACTTAAACCGCAATTTCAGCATGGTGGGTTTACAAAAGAGTGCCATTGATATTCTGACAGCTAAGGTCGATTATGTATATCCCATTAGCAAAACAATAACCATTGAATCGGGTATTAAAACCAGTTTTGTGACCAATGATGGACGTACTGATTTCAATGTAAACGATCCGACCGGAACGATATGGAGCAGTGGACTTAAGCAACACGACCGCTTTATTTATAATGAAAATATCAATGCTGCTTATGTCAGTGGACGTGGACAATTTGGTAAAACATCCGTACAATTAGGTCTTCGCGTTGAGAATACTAACTCAAAAGGGAATTCGGAATCACTAAATCGTATTGATCGCGATCATTATACGAACCTATTCCCATCTCTCTTTGTGCAACGTGCATTTAATGACAACAACCAACTTGGTTTCTCATACAGCTATCGCATTGGACGTCCGAGTTACAACATGTTGAATCCTTTCTTGTGGTTGCTCGATCCATATACCTATATGCAAGGAAATCCATTTCTGAAACCGCAATATACACATGCATTAGGCTTAAATTACACTTACAAAGGAAAATGGATTACGTCTGTTGGATATAACTACACCCGAGATATTTTTACTCAGGTTTTAGTACAAAACGATCAAACCAATGTAATTTATCAAACAGATCAAAATCTCAGTAAAGCCATCGATTTCAATGCATCTGAAACAGCACAACTTGATATTACCAAATGGTGGCATTTCAATGCAACAGCAATAGGCATGTATAAGCGGGTTATTTCAAATGCATTAGGAGCTACAACATTTGTTCGTTGGAGTTATAGTGGCAACATGTCAAACACCTTTAGTTTACCGAAAGATTGGAGTATGGAGTTAAGCGGACAATATCAATCGAAACAATTATGGGGAAATTTTATTCTATTGCCACAATACCAGGTAAATTTAGGCATTCAAAAGCAGCTCATGAGCAACAAAGCCACACTGAAACTCTCGATTGACGATTTGTTCAATACGAACAAGGGAGGCGCCGTTGCTAAATATGGCAATATAAATATGAATGTAATGAATCATTGGGACAGCCGTAAGATGAATATCTCATTCTCTTATCGTTTCGGAACGGATAATTTCAAGACACGAGCCAATCGGGCCACATCATCGAGCGAAGAAGAGAGTCGCAGTGCCAAATAACACACAGAGAACAAAGATTTACATCGTTGTTTCTGGCAAAGAAAATAAAAAGGTCTGCTCATAAATACAAAGTGCATTCATGTTTCTTTATAGTTCAATGAAAACCACTTCGTTGCGAAACGAGGCGGTTTTTTTGT
>JAJZHJ010000389.1 GCA_021804525.1 Bacteroidota bacterium
GTTATGTGATATTATAACTTAAGTTATATTACAAATAGACTTAAGTCATAAATTAGATAACGCTTGAAGTTTCCCGCTATTCTTCCTGAAGTTTTCAGAAAACAAACAATACATGCCAAAGTTCAATTAGTAAATGCGAATTTTGGAGTTAGAAAAACAGAAAAAATAGGATGATGAAGATGAAATAATTGTTGGCAAAGGAAATAACTTTTAGCGAAGCGTGAAGAAAGTTATTCTTCACGTCAATAAAATGCCTTATCTTTGCGCCTTAAATTTCAAATAAACGTCAATTATGAAGAAAGCATTTGTATTCCCCGGGCAAGGCGCTCAATTTGTGGGCATGGGCAAAGAGTTGTACGACACAAACGATCAGGCAAAAATACTCTTTGAACAAGCTAACGAAATACTTGGTTTTAGGATTACGGATTTAATGTTTGCAGGCACTGATGAGGATTTACGCCAAACAAAAGTGACTCAACCGGCAATTTTTCTCCATTCTGTGATTTTAGCAAAAACGTTAGGTGAGGATTTTAATCCCGAAATGGTTGCCGGACATTCGCTGGGTGAGTTTTCGGCGTTGGTTGCATCCAATGCACTCTCGTTCGAAGATGGCTTACGTCTGGTTTCTGCTCGTGCGTTAGCTATGCAAAAAGCCTGCGAAGTGAAACCTTCAACCATGGCCGCTGTGCTAGGCTTGGCGGACGGTATAGTAGAATCTATTTGTCACTCCGTCGAAGGAATCGTTGTTCCTGCCAACTTCAATTGCCCAGGTCAATTAGTGATTTCAGGCGAAGTGGAAGCAGTGCAAAAAGCATGTGACTTACTAAAAGAAGCCGGTGCAAAACGCGCTTTGATGCTATCTGTTGGAGGTGCTTTTCACTCTCCATTGATGGAACCGGCAAGAGCCGAACTTGAAAAAGCAATTCATTCCACCACATTCCACAAACCTATTTGTCCAATCTATCAAAATGTAGATGCACTGCCACAAACTGATCCTGAAAAAATCAAACAAAACTTAGTGGCTCAACTTACTTCTCCAGTTCGCTGGACACAAACCGTGCAAAACATGATTGCTGACGGTGCCGGTTGGTTCCGTGAGTTAGGCCCAGGAAAAGTATTACAAGGATTGATTAATAAAATCAACAAAGAAGTAGAAACCTGCTAAACAGTAAAAACAGAAGGTTAGTTACACACATTACGTTGAACAGAGAAGAAGACTTTTCTTTGTTCAACGTTTTTTTTTGAGGTTATTGATTCTCGTCGTTAGGTTCTTCTCCGTTGGTCGATGAGCTGAAGCGTTGGAGTAGAAATGGATATCGCTTTTGCAAATCTGCGATTCTTTGTGCAGTTTGATATTGAAATTTACGATCGGCTTCCGAATTGGGATGCAGTGAACGATGATGCAACGCTTTGTTCAATTGCTCAACTTTTTTCAGCGCTTGCTGCGCTTCCCGATCAAGATAATGTAGCGTTAACTTCTCCCATATAAACTCGATAGCGGTTGTATTGGGATGGATCATATCTTCGGCATAAAACCGATAATCGCGCAACTCATCCATCATCAGTTCATAAGCAGGAAAATAGTGCACAAATGAGCATTGTTGTTGAATACGTTCAATGGCTAAATGCAATGTTGCTTTACTCAATTGATTCTCATGTGCACCATCTTTCCAATGTCGAATAGGGCTGACTGTCATCAAAAGCTGTAAGGCAGGATTTATTACATGAAGGCGCTCAATGAGCGGAGTAAATAGTTGTACAATCTCATTTTCGCTCATTCGTTCACGAATAAATCGTTTTTCAGGAAGTTTATGGCAATTAGCCACCACAACGCCCGAATCGGCAAGTCGATATACCCATGCCGTACCTAACGTAATCATCAACCAACGTGCAGACTTCAACCGTTGAGCACCCAACGCTAATTCTTCGTTTATATTACGCAGCGTTTCCTCTTGTGTTGTGTGAGAAAAACGGCTATGATGGGCAAAACTATGCCAAATACCTTCATAGAAAAAAAGATCGACGGGCTGAAATAGAATAGGATTCAACAGCCTTTCGATGGCCCGCGCTAACGAGTGTGGATTGTAAAGTGTTCCAAAAGGATTGATAGTTGATTGGAATCCTGCCTCTTGAAATTTTTTACCCATGTTTTCGACAAAACAAGAACCAATCAACAAAAGTTGATCTTCATAAGCAATCGTTTCTGCAGGCTTTGGAATAAATATTTCAGTACGAAAAGTCATGAGATACAATCTTCAACGTGGACAGATTCCGAATGTCCTTCCGGTTCAATGTGAATATCGACATGCGTAGTAAATTGGAGACTTTTGCTTATGTGTTTTTCTAACCGATCTGCAATTTCGTGTGCATCTTGAATCGACTGGTCAGGAGCAACGTGAATGCAAAGCGCCACAAAGATATCGCCGCCGGACGAACGCACTTTCAGATCGTGATAGCCTGATATTTCATGGTTCTGTTTTAGCACCTCTTTAATCTGCAGTTCAACCGCTTTCGGTGATTTATCCAACAAAGCATCGATTGCTTTTTTTGCTAATTGATAAGAAATAAAAATAACAATGACAGCCACCAAAAGTCCCGCAATGGAATCAGTAGCCATCCATCCTATTTGTGCGCCAATCAATCCCAATAAAACCACTACAGAACTCAATATATCCGACGAAAAATGGAGTGCATCGGCTTCCAATGCTTGACTATTGTATTTTTTTGCAACACGACGCAACGAGATGGA
>JAJZHJ010000390.1 GCA_021804525.1 Bacteroidota bacterium
TGCCAAAAGATTATAATGTAGCATACTATCCACTTGATTTTGATCCTGGTACATTTTGGCTTTATCTCCATAGACAAAGCCAAGCAGTTTGTTATTACAGCTTTGAGTAGCGTATGTCTGGGCTTTCAGCAAAGCAGCAGCACGTCCTTCGGCATCACCTCTGTTTTCCTCAACGCGGGAAAAATAGAAATACGCATATCCCGCATGCGAAAAATCCTTGCGCCCATGATAATAGGCAGTGGCAATGCGGATCAGGGAGTCGGATTGTACTTCGATATTATTTTTGTCGAGTGCCTGACTCATCAGCAAGGCATACAGTGCATGATCGGAAGAAGAAAGGCGTTTGGAGTCTGTAATGTGTCTGAGTAATGTCAACGCACTGTCGGGGTGCGCTTCCATCAGGCTGTCGGCACGGACAAGCAGCACCTTGTCCTGTGGTGGAGTGTGTCCACACGAAACAACCAAAAGGCAAAGAAAAAGAAAGAAAAGTAAATGGCGCATGGAAATCTCTATAACAAAGAAGAAACAAAGATAGGAATTTTTGATTTACCATTTATTCATTTACAATTTGCCAATGAGCTTCTTCAGACAGAATTACAAAATGTACAGAATTGACAGATTATCTGATATCTTTAGCCTAAAGTATTTCTCTAATTTGTATATTTACATATTATCCGATTGCTTACACTTTACACATTACTCCTCTGCCAGTGATTGAATAATTACAGATCCATTGGCAATTTGGCATATTATTTTATTCCTTGCACTTTCAAGTTTTCCTCGTTACTCCCTCTTGCTATCGTGGTTTTATAAACCGTGACATCACGCAATCATTAAGATACCAACATCTCACGTTCGTTGTAGTCCGGACAGAGCAGGATGCTATGCCGAACTCTGATGCTAATCAATACACTACAACGAATATTTTGATGCAGACAATGTTGATTCTATTCTCTATCAACGAATTACTCCAAAGTTTGATAGATTTTTTGTCTTCTTTTTTTTATTTTCACGGTTTACAAAATCACGCCAGTGGGGGCACCTCTTTTTCAGCAAATCCTGACTAATACTTTATAAACGAATGGCTCTCCTGCCCCTCTCCTTCATTAATAATGATTTGATAAGAGCCAACCTTTAACCCTGAAATATTTATCGATGCTTCCTTTGCTGCTTTGTCGAATTTTTTACTTATAAAGGTAAAACCATTATTGTCGATAATTTTAATGGATTTAATCACCTTGGGTTCATAATTTTCAATACCTGTCGAAACACTTAAATTTGTATTTTGGGTTATATTGATTTCTGTCGATACAGGGTTTGGATAAACTATATAAGAATTATAACAAGGAGGTTCGGATACCTCTGCATGACTAATAAGTGAAGTACCACAACCATTTACCATAGCTACATCTACATAATAAACATGACCACAATTGTTCAGTTGCCTTTGAAAAATGACAGCAGTACTCGTTGTATTGTATATTAAAACACCATCTAAATACCAATTGTACGAAATAGCAGATACCATGCCATTTATTATTGCTGTAAAACGTTTGGGTGGTGCATTGAATTCAATACGAATGGGTCCGGGTTTGGGCGTACCTGCATCTACGTTAATTGTCTTAGATGCGGTGCCACAACCTGAATCTATGGTAGCTTCAATCCAACTGACAGAATCACCGGTGGCTTTAAATGTGGCTGAATTACCTGATGATGAAAATAGAGTAAGACCCGCACCATGATTCCATTCGAGAGAACATTCAGCCGGCAAATTAGTTACTGTAAACGATGCCCCCGCCGAACAAATTGATGTTGGACCAATAATTGTTGGTGCAGGCACGGATAAAGTTGAGTCAGAAAGAATATTTCCGGCATCGGAACCTAATCCCGAACTATTGAAAGCTTTCACAAAAAATTTGTTGTTTGTACCGGATGTTAATCCTGCTACCACAAATGAAGTATCCGTTGTGGTAGTTAGCAAAACAGGCTGTGAGGCAGTTGAATTAAAAAGCTCATAAGATGTGGCTCCACCTGAAACAGACCAATTTAGTGTAATGTGGCAGAAACTTTTGGTTGAGGAGGAAAGGGTAGGCGGCGCCGGAGCGGTGGTTGCTGCAATTTCTTTGGAGCTTGCGTTCCCTGCCAAATCAGTTGCTGTTACTTTTACCTTATAATTTGTGTCTGGCGATACATTCTCGAATGTGTACGAATTGCCTGAAGTTGCATTTATGGTTTGGGTTCCTTTCACCGAGTTATCCGGATTTTCTAACGTTATAGTATAACTTTTAATCCCTGCTATACCTGATGAACTGTTGTAATTCGTATATATGCTTGACATGGCATCGAAACTGCTACATGAAGACACAGAAACTTTAGTACTTGTCGGTGAAACTAAAAATGAGGGAACCGATGGTGGTGTATTATCTACAATAACGGTTTGTGCATTATAATTGAACGGATGGTTGAGGTTGGCTTTGTCATACGCATTGAAATACAAAAACATGACATACGTTCCTTCTTGGGTATTAGAAGGAACATTGACTGTCAACAAAAAGGTTGCGCTTTGCTGAGGAAACAACACCTGACTGTTATTGTCAATGGTTACCCACGAAGAAGTTATTCCCATTGGACCTTTATCGATAGACACTGTACAAGTATCTGTTCGGTTATTCGTTACTTTGATTTGAAACTGAATACTCGCCCCGGCTTTCAGCGGTTGAATGTATCCGGCACATTTGTCTGTTGAC
>JAJZHJ010000391.1 GCA_021804525.1 Bacteroidota bacterium
AACTCGCGTTGCCAAACAGATGATCGCACAATGCACCCATCACGATAAAATCGACTTTTTAGGATGGCAATCACCCGAAGGCGTTCGTCGGTTGCTCTGGGAAGCTGACGCTTTTGTTCTGCCGAGCCGTGAGGAATCACAATCTATTGCGGTTTTAGAAGCAATGAGTACCGGATTGCCAATTGTTGGCACCCATGTTGTCCCTTCTGCGGTACTTACACCGGAAGTTGGTTATCGTGTACCCATCAACCAACCACAAATCCTGGCACAGACAATGTTCGACATGGTTCAAAATAACCCTCTTTTCGACTCCGCAGCAATCGCACTTCATGCACGTCAATTAGCACATCCCGATCGGGTTACCGAACAATTATTGTCCATCTATGATACCATTCTACATCGCTAATACATTAAGAAGAGCCTGACAACCTCTTTATTTTCAATAAAACATTCACCAATAAGGAATTCGATTTTTTTATTTCAAAATACGGCACCAACTGATTGGCAAATTGGCGATACGAATCAGCTACTGGTTCCATCATGCTACCTTCCAAATCAAACGCAATAGTTTTATCCGAAAGATATTGAATTGCTTCCCAAATCAACAAACTCAACGCCCCAGATTGTTTATGATGCTCATCGACAGCATACACCAAACAATAGGCACTGGCCGTGTCCCAAACCACCAATAAAGTAGCATACAACCGACCCTGATCATCGTTAGCCGATAAAATGAGACCTTGATTCCGGTTAAATACCGCATCGGTAAGCCGCTGAAATAATTCCCATGAATAAGAAATCTTTTCTTTCCGTTGGGCTAGCGCTTTTTGATGAAATTCATAAAATGCACGGGGTTCTAAGTCAAAAGAGATCTTTAGGATAGATTCCGCTTTGCGAATATCCCGTCTCTTCCGTTCGCTAAAAGTGGTAAACACCTCTTGCGGATGAGAAATATCCTCAATCGCGAACGTATAGCGCGTCGTCTGTTGAAAGCCTTTCCAATAGAATGGAAGCCAATTCGTGAAAGATGGATGAAAAGTTTGTTGATAAAAAACGAATCCTGTTTTTTCAAGCTGTGCAATAAAATAATTACACGCTTTTCTTTGGAGTTCATATCGATTCCGCAACGAATTATTTTCAGGATACTTCATCCATATCCCACTAAAGGGTGTCAGTTGAGGTTCAATAATAAATTTCAGGCCAAACTTTTTACGAACATGGAAAGGCATGGTGGCCAGTATGTCACCTTGCTTTTCGTACAACAGCACATCCCATGAACCTTTCACACAAACAGCATCCATCCACCAAGCTTGCAGAAACAATGGAACCGCATCTTTCTCGCAAAATTTTCGATAAGTCTCTTTCACAACAATCAAACTATTTGATGTTTATTCGCCATTCTCTAATGGTAAAAACGCTTAAGCCTCAAATGGTCATTAAACGATTTGATTGACACAATGTTTTTCATTCTTTGGCTCACTTAAAAAACGAACTGACTTTCTATTCTGCACATGGACAAAGATAGTGATTAGCAACAAGAAAAAATAATATTCTCAAAAAAAAGAAACACTAAACCTCGTTTCGATCATTATCAACCGAGCAATTATTTCAATTCAAAATTTAGCCTCCATTTCATTTTTGGAGATAATGGCAACGCGTCGCATACCGTTTCAATTAAAAACAGGCAATTCGGCCAAATAATTAAGTTTTTTTACGTCAAAAACGACACAAACGGAAAGATTTTTTTATCCGAGTGAATCCATTTGCCAAAAATAGACTATCTTTGCAACAGATTATGGTTGACTGCGATTTCTTTTCGTAAGGTTGTTTTCAATGGCATAATTCAGTATTCATATTTTTTAATCATTCATCAAATGAACATTTACATTTCGCACCTTAGTTATGGTGTTGACGACAACGGCTTAAGAGAAGTTTTTGAAGCTTATGGGCAAGTGGACTCAGCTAAAGTAATCACAGACAAATTCACCGGAAAATCAAGAGGTTTTGGTTTTGTTGAAATGCCTGACGAAAACGAAGCTAACAAGGCAATTGAAGCACTCAACCAATCTGAAATCAATGGCATGACCATTAACGTTAACTTAGCAAAACCTCGCGAAGAACGTCCTCACAGAGAATTTAACAGTAACAGTGGCAGTGGCCGTAGCAGCGGAGGTTATGGTAACGACCGTCGTAGCAATAGATGGTAATCTTCTGTTAGTGAACTTATAATCAAAAAAACGCCTCTACGTATGTAGGGGCGTTTTTTTATGTACACGCTCTTGGCCTTTTCGTATTTATGTCATTAAATTGCAAACAGTTACAATGAAGCCATCTTGATCTTTTATTATGTCGCTTCTAAATGCTACATAATGTTGTTCCTGACGGAACTCATGGATTCCCAAAGCTTCGGAGAAACGAAACTACGGTAGCATTCATGGAAACATTGAACATACCCAAGCTTCGTGTGAGCGATATTACACCCTAAGGTACTTGTAGATTTCAACATACTATATGTAGCAAAAAAGTCATGATACATTCTTTATTTAAATAAGGGAATAACGTTTTTTGCATAGCGTGATTGCATTTCTACTAAGAGGCAACTATTTGAAAATAAGGATTTATAATCTGGAACCCTTATTTTCGTTTTCCAACCTTAGTAGCATAATTCAACGGATAAAAACCAACCTTATTCCCTTATTTTACTTCATTGTTGTCCGGCAATTTTTTAGGTAAAAGCAACTATATT
>JAJZHJ010000392.1 GCA_021804525.1 Bacteroidota bacterium
GATCTTCGAACGGGTTATAGAATTGACGGGGCTTCAAGGACGTTGGCAAGTGCTACAACACCATCCTCTGATGATTTGCGATACAGGTCATAACGAAGCCGGTATCCGTTATGTGATGCAGCAACTTTTGCAACTTTCGTATCGACAGTTGCATATTGTGTTTGGTATGGTGAACGACAAAGATCCTTCTAAAATATTGCCTCTTTTACCGAAGCAAGCAACCTATTATTTTACACAAGCAGCTATCCCAAGAGCTTTGGAATGTCATCAATTGCAACAACAAGCTGTTTTATATGGCTTGAAAGGGAAAGTGTATGTATCAGTTGTTGAGGCTATAAATGAGGCAAAACGCACAGCCAATGAGGACGATGTGATTTTTATCGGTGGCAGCAGTTATGTCGTTGCTGAAGCTCTTTGAAAAATCAAATAAAAATGCGCAGATTATTTGCCAGTATAAAAATCACTGCTTATCTTTGCAACACTTTAGAAGAGGGCGTTTAGCTCAGCTGGTTCAGAGCATCTGCCTTACAAGCAGAGGGTCGGGGGTTCGAATCCCTCAACGCCCACAAAAAAACCACTTACAAATAAACTGTAAGTGGTTTTTTTCTGCATACAACTTTAGTATCTGATAAAATTGTTGTCAGAAATATCTTGTACATGTATAAATAAAAAAACTGTCTCCATTTTCACAGAGACAGCTTTTTCCTATTTAGTTAATTCATAACTTAGTTTGTTCCACCTGCCCACCAAACCGGAGCGGTATAAACATACTGCCCATTGCCATACGCAGTGGCTACGTTTGGATTAGCTGAGACATCAGATACTCCATAACTGTAACGCAATGGAAATTTCCCTTGTGCATCAAGTGGGTTGTCTAATGTAATAAACGAGGCTTGACCGAAGGCCTGCAAACGACGATAGTCATTATATGCTTCCAATGCTTCACCTTCACCACCATAGAAGGCAAGGTATTTTTGCACCATCACTTCCCGTAATGGATTAGCTTGAAACAAGGGCTTTACGTCAGTATTTAAATATTTCACAACATCAGAATCAGGAATAGCTACTGATCCAAGTGGGCCTCCATTATACATGAGAACAGTGGGATCGCTATTTACATCGTTTACTAAAGCAGTAATTTTTGTAGCGATACAACTACGAACTCCTTTCTCAAGACAGACCCAAGCTGAATCTTGGTTCCCTAAACGGGCAAACGCCTCTGCTTTTAAGAATTGTAATTCATGATAACTTTGAAGATCTGTTGGCGTCATAAATGCTAAACTGTAAATCGACATATCATAATTATCCATTAATTGTGCTGTAGTCCCATTAGGTGCAGCATAAATCTTGGAAGGATCTTTGTCTAACGACCATCCGGCAGTCATAAAGAGCGTACTGTCTCGTGGATCGTTGCGAGCAACTAATTTATCAACAAAACTTTGGCTTGCTGAGAAGTAATCACGGTCAAAATAGAATTGAGCAAATGGACTAGAAGCTGATGTGCCATACCCTTGATAAACGTTATATTTAGCATCTTCATTAGCTGATGAAAACGATTTATTAGCCCATGCAATGATGTTTTGCAAATCTTGCGTTTGATTTGTACTCCGGTATAATAAATGCATCGTGTAACGAGCTTTCAATCCATAAGCAAATTTAAGCCATCTCGTCTTGTCACCACCAAACATCAAATCTTGAGCACCTAACGAACCCGTAGGAGCAGTATCATTACCTTGCAAGTCGGTTATCGCTTGATCCAAGTAAGCGAAAATACCTTGATAAACTGCTTGTTGCTTATCTATGGCAGGTTGAAAATTGGAACCGGCAGCAGGAAAAGTCAAATCAGCCGCTTGTGTGTAAGGCACATCCCCAAACATATCAGTCAATATAGCTAAATTATAAGCAGCGAAAATTTCTGCTACTCCTTTTGTTATGTTATTACCGGCTTCAGATCCTCCAGTTGAACAGTTGGCAATAACAATTTTCGCATTCTTATAATTTGCATACAATTGAACCCAAGCATTATCATACGTCGAAGATGCCGTAGGTTGTGTCAGTCGAAGTTCAGCATCCCACATTTGATTGTATGTACCTACCTCATGTTCAATATAAACAGAGGCATAGAAAGAAAGATCAGCGCCCACAATATTAAAAGCAGTGGAAGTTTCGAGGTCAGTAACAATGAACTTGGAAGCTGCCGTGGTAGGATTATCCGGATTCGTGTTGATCCTGTCCATGATCGATTGTGAGCATGAAGACAAAAAGGCCACGCCCAAACCTATCATAACCCATTTTGAAAGATTTATTTTCTTTTTCATAATTACGTCAGATTAAAAATTAGAATTTGAAATTCAAACCCATACCATAGCTTGAGGTTTGTGGCAATGAAAAGCGTTCAAAAGCGCCTGCCATGGATGTGTTCCCTTGCGATGCTTCAGGATCAAAATTAGGATAGTTCGTCCATATCAAAATATTTCGCGCGAAAACAGACAAATCCAAACTTACCGATGATGTTTTCAACAACGGATAGGCAACGGATAGCTCCCGTAATTTAATAAAGGATGTATTATAAATCGATGACTCATCAATCCCATTAATGGTAGTGTAATAATTTTGCAAACTCACAGCGGTCGTATTTTTCGTTCCGTCTGCATGGACACCTTGTACTACAATGTTTCCACTACGATTCAATGTTTCTTTTCCAATTCCGTATAACCCCAGCAATCCGTTAGTCCCACCGTAC
>JAJZHJ010000393.1 GCA_021804525.1 Bacteroidota bacterium
CATACGTGTATTTTATTTTCTAACATCAAGGACGTATGGAACTCGCCAAAATATTAACTCGAAAGCGTTTATAATTTCAATGTCTCGTTGAACTCGTAACCTTATTTCATTCCCTTGAGTATAAGTCATTCTATGGCTCGTTTCATATTCCTATTTCTTGCTCAAAAATGGCCATTATCCAAATTGGTAAACAGAGCACAGCATCAACAAGCATGGCAAATTTCAAAGAACTACTTACGCAGGTTAAAGCATTCGTTTTTGATGTCGATGGCGTCTTGTCGAATTCTACCATTCCACTCCACCCGTCGGGAGAACCAATGCGCATGGCAAACATTAAAGATGGATATGCCATTCAACATGCCATCAAAAAAGGATTTTATGTTGCTATCATAACCGGAGGGAACACCGAAGCCGTCCGTTTACGCTTTGAGCATCTTGGCGTGACCGACATCTACATGGCATCACAAATCAAAATGAAAGATTTGACTCATTTCATGCAACTTCGTGATCTCAAAAAAGAAGATGTTTTGTATATGGGAGACGACATCCCTGATTACATGGTGATGAATCATGTTGGCATTCCGGTTTGTCCTGCTGATGCGGCACCTGAAATTAAATCACTATCTCTCTATATTTCTCCGTTGTCAGGTGGTGAGGGATGCGCCCGCGATGTTCTGGAACAGGTGATGAAAGCACAAGGGAAATGGATGGACGACGAAACAGCTTTTGGGTGGTAAAATGCGTTAAAATAGAGATAGTTTCGCCAAACATCGCATCATTTACATACTTTTGCATTGATTTGTTTCAATCTATTTCAAACTTCACTCATTAAACAAAACACCATGAAGGGAATCATTTTAGCGGGTGGATCGGGCACCCGACTTTATCCGGTCACCAAAACCATTTCCAAGCAAATCTTGCCGGTGTACGACAAACCGATGATTTATTATCCATTGTCAGTATTGATGTTGGCAGGTATTCGTGAAATCTTGATTATTTCCACACCACAAGATATTCATCTTTACCAAGACCTCTTTGATGATGGGACAGCTTTTGGATTGAACATTTCTTATGCCATACAACCTTCCCCTGATGGATTGGCACAAGCTTTTTTGATAGGCGCAACATTTATTGGCAACAGTCCTGTCTGTATGATTTTGGGTGACAATATCTTCTATGGGTATAATTTTTCATCGCAACTTATTGAGGCTGCCATGCTTCGCGATGGGGCCATCGTTTTCGGCTATTATGTCAACGACCCTGAACGATACGGCGTGGCTGAATTTGATGCGCAAGGTCGTGTGTTGAGTTTGGAAGAGAAACCGGCAAAGCCAAAATCGAATTACGCCGTAACAGGACTCTATTTTTACAGCAACGACGTGGTTGAAAAAGCCAAATCGCTCAAACCATCGGCACGCGGTGAATTGGAAATCACCGATCTGAATCGACTCTATTTAGAAGAAGATCGCCTTTCCCTCAAAATGCTTGGACGTGGAATGGCGTGGTTGGATACCGGTACGCACGATAGCTTGTTAGAGGCTTCCAATTACATTGCAACCATTGAAAACAGGCAGGGACTAAAGGTTGCTTGTCTTGAAGAAATCGCTTTTCGTATGGGATTTATTGACCAAGAACAATTGATCCGTTTGGCACAACCTTTGCTGAAAAATCATTACGGTCAATATTTGCTCAAAATTGCTCACGAACCCAAAGAATATGGAAATAATTAATACGCCAATACCCGACTTACTCATAATTCAAAACCGGTTTTTTAAAGATGAACGTGGCTTCTTTATGGAGCATTACAACAAGAAACAGCTTGCAGAACAAGGCATCAATATTGATTTTTGTCAGGATAATCTATCCAAATCAAGTTACGGAGTCGTTCGTGGTTTGCATTACCAACTCGATCCACATGGCCAGACCAAGTTAGTCTCGGTTATAGTTGGCAGTGTATGGGATGTGGCTGTTGATTTGCGTAAAGGCTCGCCTACTTTTGGACAGTGGTTTGGCATTGAACTTTCGGACGAAAATAAAACGCATTTTCTAATTCCAAAAGGTTTCGCACACGGCTTTTCAGTACTGAGCGAAACCGCGATTTTTAGTTACAAATGTGATCAATACTATGATCCATCGCTTGAAAGAGGCATATTTTTTGATGATCCCGCATTAACTATTGATTGGAAAATTCCTGTCGAAAAAACCATTGTTTCAGAAAAAGATCGTATTCATCCTATTCTTGCAAAGGCCGAAATGAATTTCACCTATTAATCATGTGACACCAAATCTTATTTTTGGCAGCAACTTTGTAATAAAATCAGAAGTCATGATGAAAATTTTAGTAACCGGTTCAAACGGTCAATTAGGAAGCGAGTTGCAACAACTTGCGCCAACCATGGATGGAATGGATTTTTTATTCACCGATGTTGACACGTTGGACATTTGCAATAAAGTTGCAATAGAAGAATTTTTAGCCAATCAACCTGTCGATTTCATTATTAATTGTGCGGCTTACACAGCGGTTGACAAGGCGGAAGATGATATTGAACAGTGTTATGCTATCAATCGCGATGCGGTGCGAAATCTTGGCGAAGTAGCAGCCTCCATTGGCTGCAAAGTAATCCACGTTTCAACAGATTATGTTTTCAATGGTAAAGCCTATCGTCCATATACTGAAGATATGCAGATCGCCCCTAATACGGTTTACGGAAAATCAAAAGCA
>JAJZHJ010000394.1 GCA_021804525.1 Bacteroidota bacterium
GGTCAATATGTAAATTAGCATGTTATCCATCAGTATAATCCACAAACATACACATTTTTTTCAAAACTTCTTCATTTTACAGAAAACAAAATATCAAAATAACGAGAGTTTATAAAGGAATTACTACCTCCATTGTGCTTATGAGGAGGCGATAGTCTCAGTTCAATGCTTTTTTTACAAAAAGATATCGTTTCAAAATCACTAACGTGGGATTGATTCGTATTCGACTTAGCCTTCAGAATTCGCTCATACGGATAATTAACATTTTCATTTTAAACTTGTCTGATCAGGGCGTATCAAAGTAATGTTTAGTGATGCAGCAGCCAGGCAACTGGAACTGTTTATTCATTCATTTATAAAAGTATTGATTATGGCAACAAAGAATGTAGTAGTTTTAACTGTTTTGATTTCATCATTTTGTGTAGCAATGGCATCGGCACAAGTATCCAAAACATCCTCATCGTTTCAATCTACAACGAACAAAAAGATTGAGTATTTATCTTTCGCAAACACCAGAGTTGATGCACACACGGCTAATGAAAGGACCTTTCATCTCTTGCGTTCAGGTAAAAATCAAATGAGAAAAGCGATAAAGAAAGCAGGAAAAGAATTTCAAGCTAAAATGTATTCCCATGAATCCCAATGGCTTAAAAGTATCAATGCCTGATTTATTGTGCATTTTTCTAGAGACAAGGCGTGCCTTGTCTCTACTCTTTGCAATTAAATAGTATTGTTTTGATCGTTCTCCATTTAAGAATATTTCCCGTAGCAATAATCCAGTGGATGCTGTTATGATATCTGATATTTTTGTATCTGTTGTTAACCGATACATTGTAAGAAAGCCATTCGACTATATTACACTCCCGAAATTAGTGCCACCAGTTAAGCCACAAGACATGTTTAAATTTGTAGTCACGAAGCAGACAAGCAAGAAGTATACGTCGGCTTTTTAGGCAGAAGTCGCACTTGCTGTTATTTAAGAGCGGGAGAGTTTATCAGATATCAGTGCACGTTATGGCGTTCCAACGATGATTTCAAATTGAAAAAAGGAGTATATAAAGCGTTCATCGAAAATTTTCAGTACGGTAAATAACAAAGTTGAATTAGATAAAGAACGCACGGCTCTTTGCCAAAATAAGACAGCTGAAAATGGAACGAGACTGGTTTAAAAAAGCACAAGCAGCTCAGTCTTTAGTTGAATTTCGCATTTTAGCATCTGATGATGAGAAGACAAACATTCGTAAACAGTGTGGCTGTTAAGTGAATCGATCCCGGATTTATTATGAATCCAAAGAGGAAACTTCCGAAAACTTATCGATAATGGGAGCAATGGACAAAGAGCATTTGGCACATCATAGTATCAAAAGACAAACTCCACAGAGTAGATATTTAAAACCTTGCGCTTGACTTTTTGTATTTGTAAACAGAGATATATTTTGCAAATGAGTACGAAAGCTCAAAAATAACAAACAGTTAAATTAATAGTAATATCTCACTTAACTTCTGGTGTTATTGATCTTACAGATGGGGAGTGCTATAGGTTTTGGATTAATGCACATCCACTTTTTTGCAATCAACCTTACCTTCAACGGTAGCATTTGTTCCATCCTTAAGAAAGATTGGGTAGGCATTCGGGTCTATAGGAGATCCTGTACCTTGAAAATTGGCAATGTGTATGTTTTCAAAATGATTTATTTCAATGCCATTTGTAAAGAAAGGCATTCGGGGCTTTTCCCATTTCAAAGTAAAATTTTGTATGGTGAGACCATTGACGTCACTCGCTAAAAAACCCGGGATATCCCGTTTGAAGAGCTGTTTTTTTGGATCGGAGCACCCACGGAGATCAATGTTCCCTCCTGCAACATTATTCAATTTTGAATCGACCAAATCGAAGGTGACATGATCGAACGTCACGTCTTGAATTACACTTTCAGGTGAACCATAAACTAAAATACCATTTTCACCTTTGCATATAATGTTGTTGAAATGGACATTGCGAATGGTTCCCAGTTTAACGCTGTCTTTTCCACGAATTGCCGAGATGTGAATGGGTTCTCCATTGCCCCACCAATCGCCGGTACGTAATCGCGTATCAATGATCATGTTGCTGATATTGATATTCTCCAGTGATCCCTGGTCGCGCAAAAAAATACCAATGCCGCGTGTAGAATTGGTAATGATACAATTGGAAATATTGATGTTCTTAACGTTGTTTTGATCAAGGAAGCCAATGCGGATACCACTTGACGAGGATTGCAAGTTACAATTGGTAATGGTAATGTTTCCCGAAGGATGACGTAAATGATTGAAGCCTGGTATTTCAAAATGATGGTCGTAGCCAACAATGGCTATAGCATCGTCGCCTGAGCGAATGTCACAATTGGAAAGGATCACATTGTTACAACTGGCAATGTCTATTCCGTCTGCATTTGGAGCCAGCATATTGGTGTATAACCGGATACCTTCCACATTGACTCCGTCGCAATCGGCCAAAAGTATTGTCCAGAAAGGGGGGTTCGTGATGGTGATATCTTTCATGGTCACTCGTTTGCAATTGCTGAAGATGAACATCTGATAGGGACGTTCTTTCGGAACCACAGGTCCATCGCCAATGCCTCCATCAATCACTTTCCGAAAGTTTCCTTTTTGACGGGTATATTGCGTACCACCCCATTCTATTTTTTTTGCTTTGGTGAGATCAAAAAAATGATCTCCGTTGCCA
>JAJZHJ010000395.1 GCA_021804525.1 Bacteroidota bacterium
TGCTAATATTTCATACGAAAATAATTTGTTTCTGATTATTATATGTAATTTATTTAATTTGTTTCAACTTGGAAGAATCTATTTTTCATGTCTCGTTGATTTTCAATTCGTCAACTTTGGAAATACTTGAATACAGGTTCATTTCCCCTAACAATATGCGTGAAAAATTGCAACAGAAAGAATTTCTGAGATGTAAAGTAACATACACACAGAGTAACATCTTCATTTACAGATATACAATATGATCGTTGAAAACAAAACTAATTGACAATGATCATAAAAAAAAGCGAGAATCCTCAACCAACGCGGAAGAGGCATCCTCACTTCGACAACTATCACATTTTAGGGTTTGAATTTATTTAAAGCGTCACACCAGTTTTGAAAATTGCAATCTCTCTAAAAGAATTTTTCTCGGCATTTACTTTTTTGCCATTTACAACATGAAGAATATAGGCAATAAATTGTTCGTGAAGATTTTTCATTGAGGTTCCTTCCAATAATTCGCCTGCATTAAAATCGATCCATAACGGTTTATTATTTGCCAATTTTGTATTCGTTGATATCTTGACAGTTGGGATAAAACTGCCAAAGGGAGTTCCCCGACCAGTTGTAAAAAGCACTAAGTGACATCCTGCTGCACCTAAAGCCGTTGTAGCCACCAAATCATTCCCAGGTGCACTTAACAAATTAAGCCCTTGTGTCTTCAATCGATCTCCATATTTCAACACGTCTTTCACAACCGACATGCCACTTTTCTGAGTACATCCGAGTGATTTCTCTTCCAACGTTGAAATACCACCGGCTTTATTTCCAGGAGATGGATTTTCATAGATGGGTTGATTATTTTGAATGAAATAGGCCTTGAAATCATTGATCAAATTCACCGTTTTGTCAAACGTTTCTTCATTGTTACAGCGATTCATCAATATAGTTTCAGCACCAAACATTTCAGGAACTTCTGTTAAGATGGTTGTACCTCCCTGCGAAACAAGAAAATCAGAAAACATACCCAACAAAGGATTAGCTGTAATACCTGAGAAGCCATCGGAACCACCACATTTCAAGCCAACACGCAAAGATGACAATGGTACTGGTTGACGAACATCACTCTTCATTTTCTGGTAGAGTTTTCGTAGCAATTCCA
Source organism: Bacteroidota bacterium (assembly GCA_021804525.1). Lineage (GTDB taxonomy): Bacteria > Bacteroidota > Bacteroidia > Bacteroidales > Paludibacteraceae > Microbacter. The sequence goes on from JAJZHJ010000395.1 coordinate 1,145, forward strand.
TACCTACTTCTATCTCATCGCCTTCTATTTTTTGCGTCTCCATGAACATAACTCTTTCAGGATCATAATCACCCAATAGGTCGCGGAATGCAGTGAGTTGATTATTCTCACAACCTAATCCCACCATTAAAACGCCGCCTGCATTGGGATGCAACGCCATGTCACGCAAAATTTTTCGGGTGTTTTCATGGTCATCTCCTAATTGTGAACATCCAAAATTATGAGGAAAATCAACAATCGCATCCACATTTCCATCACCTACTTCACCACGAAATTTATCAGCCAGCCGACGTATAGTTCCATTGACACAACCTACCGTGGGAATAATCCATATTTCATTACGTATTCCAACATCACCATTTTTCCTGATATAACCATTAAATGACAAATGGCGATCAGATTCAGAGATGACGTTATGCGAAGGCGAATAGCGATATTCAAGGACGCCACTCAGGTTGGTCTTCATGTTCTTTTCATTCACCCATGTGCCTTCATCAATAGATGTCACAGCATGTCCAATCGAATAACCATATTTGATAATCAAATCGTTGACTGACAGAGATTTCAAAGCCACCTTATGACCCGCAGGAATAATTTCTTTTACAACAACCAATTGATCACCAACTTGCAACTGATCGTCCACATTCAATTCAACGATTGCAACCGCCACATTATCGATGGAATTTATTTTAAGAATTTGCGTTGCCATTATTGTAGGATTAACTCCTTATTTAGAACCTGTTTTACTGTTTCCAACATTCCTTCAGCTTGAATAAAAGACAAAAACAATGCTAATTGAGCAGTTAATCCTGGAATTAGATTCAAATCTTCGCCCCAAATAAATTCTGCTGCCAAAACTCCTTCAGCCACTTTCTGAGTAGAATCTGTTGCCCATAATGATTGCAACAAAGCAATAATTTCATCGTCATCTTTTAACTCAATCAAATCTTGATTGCGCATACCACCTTTATAATAAGTACAAATGGCAGCTAATCCCAGCACCAGCCCATCAGGTAATTCTCCGTTTTGTTGAAAATAAATTTTTAACCCCGGAATATCACGCGTTTTGAATTTTGGAAAAGCATTCAACATGATACTGGTAACAAAATGTTTTACAAAGGGATTTTGGAAACGTTCTAAAACAGCCTGCGCAAAATTTTCTAACTCATCTTTAGGCAAATCAAGTGTCGGCATCAATTCGTCAAACATCACCTGACGAACAAATGACCCAATGACATCATCTTCCACACATTCTTTCACTGTGTCTAAACCCGATAAATATCCTACAGGTGCCAACACCATGTGAGGACCATTCAGTAAGGTCACCTTTCGCTCGTGATAAGGTTTTTCACTATCTACAAACAACACATTCAGACCAGCTTTATCGGCAGGAAATTCAGCAGCGATCGATTTTGGAGCTTCAATGCACCATAAATAAAAGATTTCTCCTTTGACCACCAATTTATCCTCAATCTGAATTTTGTTCAAAATCTCATCGATGGTATCTTTCGGATAACCCGGAACAATTCGGTCAACTAACGTGCTATAAACACCACACGAATT
>JAJZHJ010000396.1 GCA_021804525.1 Bacteroidota bacterium
TTCAGTACCAGGCAGTTCCCGATTCCTTCAGCCTTAACTCCTTTAGCCTTTAGCCTCGTGGTTCCTATTGCCTATTGCCTTTGCGGTTTCCCTATTGCCTAATGATTCCCATTTCCGCTGCGACCTTCGTAAACGCAGCAATACACAGATCGAGATGTGCTGTTTCGTGCGCTGCGGAGATTTGTACCCTGATACGTGCCTGTCCTTGCGGAACAACGGGATAGTAGAATCCGGTGACATAAATTCCTTCGCCGAGCAAACGGGTTGCCATCTCTTGTGATCGTTTTGCGTCGTAAAGCATCACAGCACAAATGGCAGATTCGGTGGGTTTAATGTCAAATCCGACGGCTTTCATTCGCGTCAAAAAATAGTCAGTGTTTTGGTGCAGTTTATCTTGCAGTTGGTTGGTCTCGCTCATCATCTCCACCATTTTAATGCCGGCTGCCACCACCATCGGAGGCAGTGAATTTGAGAAAAGATAAGGGCGGGAACGTTGCCGCAACAGATCGATGATCTCTTTCCGTCCGGTGGTAAAGCCACCAATAGCGCCTCCAAAAGCTTTCCCCAGCGTGCCGGTGATCAGCTCAATCTTTCCACGCAAATCAAACCGTTCGGTCACACCACGACCAGTATTGCCAACAACACCTGCCGAGTGCGATTCGTCCACCATGATCATAGCGTCGTAACGAACGGCCAACTCATGTATTTTATCCAACGGAGCCACATTGCCATCCATGGAAAAAACACCATCGGTAACAATCAATCGAAATCGTGCCGATTGTGCAGCTTGCAGCTGCTTTTCCAAATCAGTCATGTCGGCATTCGCATACCGGAAACGCTGCGCTTTGCATAAACGAACACCATCGATGATAGAAGCATGATTCAATGAGTCAGAGATAATGGCATCCTCTTCGGTGAGCAGTGGTTCAAACAATCCGCCATTGGCATCGAAGCAAGCAGCATACAAAATGGTGTCTTCCGTACCAAAGAAAGAGGCTATTTTGGCTTCCAATTGTTTATGTAAATCTTGCGTACCACAGATAAAACGCACCGAAGCCATTCCAAACCCGCGTGTGTCGAGAGCATGTTTTGCTGCTTCAATCAGTTTTGGATTGTTAGCCAACCCTAAGTAGTTGTTGGCGCAAAAATTCAGCACTTTGCGTCCATTGACTTCAATTTCAGCTCCTTGAGGCGATTCGATGATTCTCTCGTTTTTGTACAGGCCGGCGTCCTGAATCGCTGAAAGTTCTTGCCGGAGATGCTCCTGAAATTTGGTATACATGGTAGTTTTATGCTTTTAATGAGTGATACTCTGTATAAACTTGAGCCGCAAATTTACGATAGAATGCCCAATATTATTACTCTTTGCAGCATCATTTTTGTAGTTTCTTGCACATTTTCAGCGTTTTTGTACTTGGATTCTACCCATCAAAAAGAGGGGTATTTATAGATAAGAGGGGTTATAAAAAATAATTTCGATTTTTCTTGGTAGTTTTATAATAATCCATTACTTTTGTAGCCGAAAACGTAACGATTCAGTTCATGGCACAAACTTTTGTATATTTCTTTTTTTACTTTTACTTTAGCCAAAGTAAGAGCGGGAGTTTGTTGTCTTAACCATAAGTAATCAATTTTAGGTTGTACAAAATCCCGCTTACTCAGCGGGATTTTTTTTTAAGAAGAAAAATCATGATTAAAGTAGCCATTCAGGGAATCGCAGGCTCGTTCCACGACATAGCCGCACAGTGTTATTTTGGGAAGAATGAAGTAGAAGTGGTGCCATGCAGCACTTTCAAAGAGTTGTTTGCCTGCCTGGCCGATAACGGTTCGATGGTGGGGATGGTGGCCATTGAAAATACCATTGCCGGAAGTCTTTTGCCAAACTATAACATGCTGCGAGAAAGCAATCTTACCATCATTGGCGAACATAAATTGCGCGTCAAGCATAACTTAGTCGCTTTACCCGGGCAAACCATAGCCGATATTCACGAAGTGCATTCACATTACATGGCTTTGCTGCAATGCGAAGATTTCTTTTTGCAATACCCTTCCATTCGATTAATTGAAGCTGAAGATACAGCAGCAGAGGGTTTACGTATAGCAAAACATCATGCAAAAAAACAAGCGGCAATATGTAGCCGATACGCGGCTGAATTGTTTGGGTTGAAAATTCTGGCAGAAGATATTGAGACAAATAAGCATAACTTTACTCGGTTTTTAGTTGTCGGTAACGAGCTGATGCGCGACAAGCTGAATGCAGACATGCCACGTGACAAAACCTCGTTAGTGTTTTCGTTGCCGCACGAAGAAGGAAGCCTTTCGAAAGTATTGACTATCTTGTCGTTTTACAATATCAACCTGACAAAGATCCAATCACTTCCGGTGGTAGGTCAAGAATGGGAATACCTGTTTTACATTGACGTGACCTACAAAGATTATGTGCGTTATCGGCAGGCGCTCGACGCTATTCTACCATTAACCAAAAACATGCGGATTCTGGGAGAATATAAAGAAGGAGAACAAACGATATAAAAAAGACATAGACAATAGGGAACAGCACAGGCAATAGAAATTCAAAAACATGCTAATATGCTGGCAAATCTGCCACTCATTATCAATTGTCAATTTATTTTCTAGATTTTGTCCACTAACTATCAACAATTATGACACGAACCATTCAACCTGCCAACCGATTA
>JAJZHJ010000397.1 GCA_021804525.1 Bacteroidota bacterium
AACACTACCTGAAGAAGCATATCCAAGTCAGGTAACCAAACATAAAAAAGAGACCCTGACCATCGACTTTGACAAAGGGGAAATAACAGGCGTCAATGGAGAAATGTTTAACGATAAAATTGCTGCCATTCGCGCTGTTGAAGAGATTGGTTCTGCTTTTGGTATTGGACGCGATATGCACATAGGCGATACCATCATCGGCATTAAAGGCAGAGTCGGGTTTGAGGCGGCAGGAGCATTATTGATTATTAATGCGCACAAAATGCTGGAAAAACATACGCTTACCAAATGGCAGCAATACTGGAAAGATCAAATCGGAACCTGGTATGGCATGTTTTTGCATGAAGCTCAATATCTTGAACCGGTGATGCGCGACATGGAGGCCTTTTTAGCCAACACCCAAGCACACGTCACGGGGCAAGTCACTATCGATCTTCGTCCTTATAGTTACACGCTGGTTGGCGTTGAAAGTCCTTATGACTTAATGAATAGTAGCTTTGGTGAATATGGAGAAGTAAACCGTGCATGGACAGCCGACGATGTAAAAGGATTTACAACCATCCTATCTAACCCGTTAAAGATTTATTACAGTCTCGATAAACATAAATAAATTGCTGTACAATAGTCAGTTGGTTTTACATAATATGGATGTAACATTTATCGAAATCGCCTTTACTGCAAAAGTGACGGCGATTTTTTTTAATGCAAAAGCACAACGCAACCTGAATCATTGAATAAGAAATTGACAACAATCCATATTGTTGTTCTTGGTTTTGGCATAATAACTATTGGTATCAACATGGGGTTTGGGAAAATTCTTGTATATTTGTCAAACAATCAAAGAGTTATATATATCAAAAAATTATCCGTTTTTCTCGTTATGTAAAAACATTCATTATGCTAACATACTTCAAAGACGTATTGCAGGTACCATTCTATTAAATTCTATATACCTGAAAGCCAAACAAAGAAAACGGGATGAAAGCAAGTCACAAAACAAGTTTATGTTTTTAGCAACCTATTTTGTATTTTCGGACGTTGGAAAATAAAAAAAACGAGCATGTTCGTTGAACACCAAAATTAGGATGAAAACTCACATGCGAGCGCCATCCACCCACCTTTAAAACTATGATTCGGATGAAAGTTCTCTCTTTTGTGGCCACTTTGATGGTCGTTGTTTCGTTGACTTCGTGTTCAAAATCCACACTTAGCTCGACGAGTACCACGTCTGAATACAGCAAAAAAATTAATTTGATAGCTCCGGGAACTATCAGCACTCAGTTTTCGACTGAGAAAGACTCGGTAACCAATCTCACCGTTACCGGTATCATTGATGCACGTGACATTCAATTTATGCGCGACAGCCTGCCTCTTCTAGCAGTTGTAGATCTTTCCGGCGCATCCATTCAATCCTATACCGGAAATCAAGGGACACTTCAGGGAAGTATAGCAACCTATCCCGCTAATGAAATGCCCTCTTCTTCTTTTTATAACCCGACAACTCAATTGGGGAAAAAAACGCTGACAACCGCCATTTTGCCAACCAACCTTACATCGATCGGTTCCATGGCATTCGCGGATTGCACAGCAATGACAGGTAGCTTTGTTTTACCTACTGGCATCACAAACATTGGTAATGGAGCTTTTGAAAACTGTGTCGACTTAACAAGCACGCTGACCATACCAGCCGGCGTCACCTCCATCGGAGATGAAGCATTTCAACACTCAGGGTTTACCGGTAACCTGGCCATACCAAACTCAGTAACACATATCGGAGATTATGCATTTCAAAATTGTGCCAATTTCAATGGAACACTCACATTGCCCAATGCAATTACGACTATTGGCAATAATGTCTTTTTTGGATGTTCAAGCCTGACTGGTGCTTTGACAATACCAAACTCTGTTACAACCATCGGAGCATACGCCTTTTCGAATTGTATGAGCTTCACAGGCGCCCTGACACTTAGTAATACGCTAACCTCCATTGGCGAAGCTGCTTTTATCAACTGTGCTCAATTGTCCGGTAACCTCAACATTCCAAACACAGTAACGTCACTAGGTTCTTCAGTATTTCAAGGATGTCTCGGATTCAAAGGAACATTGACATTACCAAAATCTATTACCACTATAAGTGATCAGGCATTTTCAGGCGATAAATACTTAACTGGCGGTTTGGATATTCCATCCACAGTGACAACAATTGGGAAACAATCTTTTCAAAAATGTTCGGGATTTGCCGGAAATTTAGTTATCCCAAATTCGGTAACCCTTATTGATGATAACGCTTTTAATAACTGTACCGGATTTAAGGGCACCATATCGCTACCCAATTCTATTAAGACCATTGGAAATTATGCTTTCAACGCTTGCACCGGACTAACAGGAAACATTGTCATCCCCAATTCTGTAACTGCTATTGGAAATTTCGCTTTTAACGGATGTACAGGATTCAAAGGAACACTCACACTCTCAAGTGCGGTCACAACCATTGGTTATTACGCTTTTAACGGATGTACAGGATTGACAGGAAGTCTCGTAATTCCCGATGCCACAACCACCATAGGCACCAATGCATTTTCAGGATGCACGGCCCTTACCGGTAGTTTAACTCTTGGAAGCAATGTCACTGCCATCAATCAGGCTGCATTCTATGACTGTACGGGACTCACCGGAAACCTTACGATTCCCA
>JAJZHJ010000398.1 GCA_021804525.1 Bacteroidota bacterium
CAAAGCTTTCTCATCGAGATTTTTTTTTGCGACAAGGCATGAATCCATTTGAGCGTGGCTACTGAAACCATAGTAAATAAGTTGGATTTAGATTACAAGTCGCATATATCAAGCTCTCAAAACACACATTGCTAATTGACTATAATAATTATTTTGATAAAATCCATCTCATTTCATCTTAACAGTAAATGATTTAACTCGCTTGCCTATTGAGTGAGATTTTTCAATGTGTACTACAAGATAACAGAGAGACAAACTTACACAATAATTTTCAAAATGCGAAGCAGCAAAGAATCTCTCCGTTCTTGATAAAACACAAACGGAGCTGACTGTAATCGCTTAAGCGACACAATCAGCTCCATCAACAAATACCTAAAGAAATCAATTATTTAATGAGCAGAGTAATAAGTCTGAGACACATAGTTGTATACTAAATAACAAGCTCCGCCTGCATTAGGATTGTCGCGTAGAACACCTAATTGCATATGATCAGCTGTCAATGACATGACTCTTATATTACCCCATTTAGAAACATTTCCATTATTACCAGAATCATGAATAATAGTTGCACCTGTAGTAGTCATTGTATGGGATGACGGGTATAACATATATTTCCCAGATTGAGTACCTAAAGATGAAATCATATTATTATCAGAAGTAAAATGAACATCTCCTATTAAATCAAAAATCATAGATCCATAATTTCCAGCTGGCATTAACCATGTGTTACCGCTCCATGTGGGACACCAATTCCATGAATCACCTCCGACAGCTATACCTTCAGTTACGGATAACCAACTATCGTTAGTGCCATAAAAATACAATGGACCAGCAAAATATTTACTTACACCATTAGCATCCAGATCAAGATTCCATGTTTTTGATTTTCCTAACCCTCCTGCGAGTAAAGTCCATAGTGTATCGCTTACATAACTTGGATCAATTGTTTTTATATTAATCACATAAGGGTCTGCTTGAGTAAGGCCACCGGCACCTTCAACATTATATATAATTGTATCTGTTCCCGGAAAAGGAATGTCAATTGTATCTATTAACTTAGTCGAAATCCCCATCGGGGTAACCCAATATGGAGTGACATTTGGTGTCTGGCTTGTCATAATAATCTTATTCGGATTCGATGTATCTACCGTGACACTAAATTTCAATGCACTTTTATCGAGAAGCGCTTCCATCTGCGGGTTATCAGGGGTACATCCTGTAAAGAACAGGATTAATCCCAATAGTGAAAATAATATTTTAAATTTATTTTTCATATCAATATTATATTAATAGGTTACGATTACCATCCAGGGTTTTGTTTCAGCACACCACCGGATAACGTGATTTGATTCTCGGGAATTTGTTGAAATCCACGAGTGGCAATAATATTTGCAGCGCTAATGGATGGAGATGATGTACCATCGCTGAGATAAGAAGCGGTAGTATTGGCCACAATGGTCGCAGCAGCTGTGTTAATTCCCTGCCGTAGCAAATCCCAATAACGAATACCTTCTCCAACAAATTCCAATCGGCGTTCGTTCATGATATCCGCTTGTGTAATTGAAGTGGCTGCTGTGAGTCCGGCACGTGTATGAACTGCATTGAAATCGATCAGCGCTTGTCCCTGATTGGTTCCTAATTCCAATTCAGCAGCCATCAGCAATACATCTGCATAACGTATCACGAAATAATCTTGCGGCTGCGCAACCAGGTAATTCGTATTTGGAAGTGCGTTGTTTAATGAATCACACATGGGACTATATTTTTTGAGATAGTAGCCGGTATATTCTCTGTTATTAGCAGAACTAAATGGTTTGCCCGTGATAGAAGCAGTCTTTGCATCCAATCCTTCATCAGTTACAGATGTTATAGAAGCAAAGCGACGGCTGTCGGAAGCGCTAAAATCATTCCACAATTTTGGATCCACAGTGCAAGCTCCCCAACCATAAGCGTAAGGATAGATACTTGTTCCGCCTCCAGCACCGAGGCGAATGCCCGTCATCAGCAACCAAGTATTGCCGGTAATATTTCCATTGTAGTTTCCGTTGCCGGTATATTTAATAGAAAAAATCACCTCTTTATTCGCTTCACCCGCGTAAGTTACCTTTTTAGCAGCAGAAGCTGCCGGCCATAACGTGGTGAAATCGGGCACCAAACCATACCCACTATTATCTCTCACGTCAGCAATGGCGGCCAAAGCTTGCGCTTTGGTAAATCCTGCACAATCAGCCTTTCCATAATAACCTGTATAAAAAAGGAAAACGCGTGCCAACATGGCTTCTGCTGCCCATTTGGTCGCTCTTCCATTAACGACATTAGGATAAGCCGTTGATGGTAAGTTTGCAGCAGCAAATTTAAGATCGCTGATGATTTGAGCGTACGTACTGTCAGCACTGGCTTGTGGCACATTGGACATCGTAGGAGCCGTAACCAATGGCACTTTCTCGAACAAGCGAACTAAATCAAAATACATGTCAGCGCGAAGAAACTTTGCCTCTGCTTCATCTGTTGTGCGAGCAAGTGTGTCAGCACCCCATTTTACCTGGTTTATTTTACCAATCAGGGTATTACAGCGGTAAATTGCCTGATAATAACCTTCCCAGTTGCTTTCAAAATAAGACACATCAGATGGAGCAATAGATTTGTTAAATTCATCCAACATTTCGTATCCATAATCATCAGAACTTCCA
>JAJZHJ010000399.1 GCA_021804525.1 Bacteroidota bacterium
TGAACACAATCTTAGCAGATAATGAGTTACTACTGGCCGAACGTTTGGCTTGGCAGTTGTATGAGGCAGATGTCGATGCGTTGATTCTTCAGGATGTGGGGATTCTTGAACTTTCGTTACCTCCTATTGCGTTACATGCCAGCACGCAAATGGATAACAGAACGGTAGAAAAGGTGCAGTTTTTAGAAAGTGTCGGCTTTTCACAGGTAGTCTTGGCTCGGGAACTTTCGTTGGAACAAATCGGCACTATTGCTTCACAAACTTCTGCTAAGATAGAGAGCTTTGTACATGGGGCTTTATGTGTTTCATATAGTGGGCAGTGTTATGCAAGTCAGGTGTTGCGCGGTCGAAGTGCCAATCGGGGCGAATGTGCTCAATTGTGCCGTTTGCCGTATCGTCTGGAAGATGTCGATGGAAAGATGTTACGTAACGAAAGTCATTTTCTATCACTCAAAGATCTTGATTATTCGACTCATTTAGCTGCATTAATGGAAGCAGGTGTTTCTTCTTTCAAAATAGAAGGACGATTGAAGGAGATGAGTTATGTAAAGAATGTGACTGCATATTATCGTCAACGCTTGGACAGTTTGTTGGAAGGATCTGATCGCTATTTCAAAAGTTCTTTGGGAAAAGTGAAACTCTTTTTCGAACCTGATCCACAACGCACGTTTCACCGTGGAGCAATCGATTATTTTTTTGATCAACGAAATCGCGGATTAGTTCAGTTATCAACACCGAAGTCAATTGGACAGCTTGTCGGGCAGGTAAAAAAAGTGGAACACGGCACATTGACAGTGAAAACAACAGAAGAATTACATAATGGTGATGGACTTTGCTTTGTTTCCGCAGATGGCGTATTCACAGGGTTTCGAGTCAATCGAGTTGAAGGAGAACGGCTGTATCCTTTCAAAACGCCTGCAATAAAAACAGGAACGGTACTTTATCGCAATTTTGATCAATCGTTTGAAGAACTTTTGGTAAAGAAATCAGCTGAACGTACACTTTCGCTCAATCTCCATTTTTACGAAACGACTGATGGCTTTGCGCTCGATGCTGTCGCAGAGGGCATTTCATCCTTGACGATACTTTTCCCATGCGAAAAAGAGTTGTCGAAAAGCGACTTAGCGACTACTGAACAAAATATTACAAAACAATTCGGCAAGTTGGGTGATACTTCTTTCTCATTATCCAACATTCGGGTTGAACTTTCGAATCATTGGTTTATTCCATCATCGCGTTTAAGCACATGGCGACGAACGATGGTAGAGCAGGTGGAAAAAATGTTGGCGTTTCAACATAATCATGTTTCATTACACAATTCCCTCAAAGAGACTCGTTTGTATCCAAAGAAAACGTTGAGCTATTTAGGAAATGTATCGAACGAAAAGGCTCGTGCATTTTATGAACGTCACGGCGTTATATCCATTGATCCTGCATTGGAAACAGGGGGGCGGTTGATGCCAGAAGAACCGGTGATGACCACCAAGTATTGTTTGAAATTTGAATTAGGCTGGTGTCCGAAGCAAAAGCCACAAACATCACTACACGAGCCGATTTTCTTGGTAGGGACTCATGACCGGTTTCAATTACATTTCGATTGTGCTGTCTGTGAGATGCAACTAACAGTCGCCAAAAAGGAATAAGAATCTGTTGCTGCTTACTCATCAGATGATTTGAAGCTATCTGATGAGTATTTTCTATGCAATATTCTCCCGTATCTTTTGCAAATAGTGTTGCATTTTTTTTGTGTCTTTCTTCTCGATAATGTCAAGCAAAACAGTCAGTTGTTCGCGAATATTCACCAATTGTTCGGGTGTATAAGGGTTGAATAAAATCTCCGTCAACAAGTAATCATCCTCCGATAGCAACCCGTGTGCAATGCTTAAATGGCGTTTAAACGTCGTGCCTGGAGCTTCCTGATGTTTCATTACAGACGCAAAAACCAATGTAGACGCAAAAGGAATAGCTAACGAATATGCCGTTGTTTCATCATGTTCTTTGAATGAATACTCGAAAATAGAGAGTTTCAGTGAGCCATATACCTCTTTGAAGAAGTTTTTTCCTATTGGGTCTGATTCGGCAATAATGATCGCACTTTGAGAGGAAAGATCGCTGAGACTTGCAAAAGTCGGCCCAAACATGGGATGAGAGGAAACAAAACGAAACCCGCTTTTTCTGTAAAACTCCGGAAGTCCTGTTTTCACCGAAGCAATATCCGACAATAGGCAATTTTTCGACAAAAAAGGAATTACCTCGCGAAAAGCCTTTAGCGTGTGCTTAATGGTTACAGCATTGATCACTAATTCGGGATCAAATTCCTTTACCTCATCAAGTTGAGACATACGAATGGTGTTGTAAACAAAACGCAACCGTTTTGGATCGGCATCGTAGAGTGCAACCTCGTGTTGAAAACTCAAAACATCCGTGAAAAAGGAGCCCATCTTCCCGGCTCCGAGAATTAAAATACGCATAGCTTATGGTTAAATTATCGTTTAGAATAATTTCTGTTTCCCAGAATCAATTCTCCCTTGTCTAACTTCTGCAATTTTTCTGTCTACTTACCTATTTATTAATCAACTCCAACTGCACTCGAACCGATTCTTCGTGAATAGCTTCAAGAATATTTTTCATAAAATCGCCGTTGATACCGATCGATTCAGCTTGAGCCACACGGTTATGGAGAATTT
>JAJZHJ010000400.1 GCA_021804525.1 Bacteroidota bacterium
CCTCAATCTCTTCTCATGCTTCTTTTGCTTTTTCAACAAGTTGAAGTTTTGCGGAGCTTTCTATGGCTTTGATGGCAATATCTTTCACACTGGCTTCTGCGGTTACCGTCTTTTGTGAAAGCTCTTTCATGGAAGCTTCCAAATCTTTAATTTTGGCTTGAAGCGTTTGAATGGTTTGTTCTCGGAGTTTCATTTCTCCTTCCACTTGTTTGGCATTCAATTCTTTCTCAAAACGAAATTCTGCTTGCAGTTTTTCCGTAGTGCTTTTCACGGCAGCGGCTACCGCTTTTTCCATTTCGGTAGGAAATGCCTGACTTTTGGCTTTCAACTCGGCTAATTCAGTTTCGACAATGTTGATTTTAGCTTCCCGATCGGCAAATTCTTTTTCAAACAAAGCTTTTTTCTCTGTTAACTCTTTTTCAAGTTTCGTTTTCTTCTCTTCGTAAAGGTCGTTTTCTTTTTTGCGTGTCAGTTTCAATGTGTACTGATAATCTTCTTCTTCGCGTTGTTTTTATTTTTTAACTGTTTCGGCTTCTTCTTTTTGTTTGGTCAGGGTTTCCTCTTGCAATTTTTTCCATTGAAGCTGCGTTTGCATCATCTCTTCATCAAACTTGGCGCGTTTTGTCGCTATTTCCTCCTCAAACTGAGACTTTTTTTCTTGTAATCTTATGTCCTTATTGAAGAGAAAAACGGATATTCAAAACAAATTTATTTTTTTTGCAACGTAGGTATCATGTATCTTTGCATGGATTTTTTTTGCGTCTATTTTAATGAGATGAGTAAGAAATTATCAATAAACCAAATGCATAAACCTTATTTAATGCCATTTTGTCGTTTTCTATATGGTTGAAAAATTAGTTATTACACTCACAAAACATGCTTATTGGGGAGATATTCTTCAACCTGTTTTAGTTCGGGAAGAAATTACGGGTGCTTTGTCAATTCTCGAAATTGTAGGACAAACTTCTTCTTTTTTCCCACATTTAAATGACCCATCCAAAAGCATTGTCAAATTGGCTGAAAAGATTTCTGATAAAGCGCTGATGAAAATCTTTTCAAAAGAGAAATTCATTGCTGACTTTCATAAAACGGTTGCACCCGAACGAATTGAAAAATACATTCGTCCTTACATTGAGAACGTTCATCGCAAAATCATTGCCTTGTTGATTGATACGCAACTCCCTTTGTACATTCGGGATGGCGTTAGAACGCGTGGTTTGTATGACACGGATAAGGTGACGGTGTCGGATGCTCTTTCACAGGCGGTTTTTCATTTCAAAAAGGATCAAGAAACGGGATTGCATTATTCCATTCGTTTGAAATGTCAAGAAGAAGAAATAGATTTACATGCTACCTCCTATTTTGTGCTTTGTAGCGCGCCGGCCATAGTGGTTGTCAATCGTAAATTGTATGTTTTCAATGATATCGATATAAAAAAACTACTTCCTTTTTTCTCTAAGAAACAAATTGACGTGCCCGCTTCGTCCGAAAAGACCTACATTAAAACGTTTGTTCGAAACTGTTTGGAAAAATACGAAGTGAATGCTGAAGGAATCGATATTCAACATATCAATCCCGAAAAGAAAGCAATCCTTGTGTTGGAAAGCGATTGGAATAAAGAACCTATTTTGCTTCTGAATTTTCAATATGGAGCAAAAAGGTATATGATGGATGAGCCGGATCGAAAAATAGTATTTGATGAAGAACGTGATGGACAAACTGGGTTATCGTGGTTTTATTTTAATAAACCATGGGAAAATTCATTGATCCATCTATTGTTGGAAAATGGATTGAAGAGATCAAATATCAATCATTTTGTAATTAAAAAGGTGCATGAAGATAATACTTTCGAAAACATTGCTTCGATGGTTGAATGGCTACGTGAACATGCTGATCTTTTGAAACAATTTGAGTTTTCGCAAAACCTTCCTGACAAAAACTATTTCCTGGGCGAAATGTCGATTCATACTTCGGAAATGGAAACGAAACAAGACTGGTTTGACATGAAGGTTGAAGCGCTTTTTGGTGAGTTTCGCATCCCATTCATACGGTTTCGACATCATATTCTCAACGATATTCACGAGTATGTTTTACCTGACGGCTCGGTTGCAATCCTTCCTCAAGATTGGTTTTCGCGTTATTATGAATTGATGCTGTTCAGCCATAAATCCGAAACCCACGTTCGGTTAAAGAAATACCATTATCGTTTAATGGATTCCTTAGTCGATAAACAAACGGAGTTATTGCCTTTTTCAAATGGAATTCCCGACGTTCCCCAACAGCTTCAGGCCACGTTGCGCCATTATCAACGGGATGGTTTTTCGTGGCTTGTGCATCTTTTCGAAAATCATTTTGGAGGTTGTTTAGCCGACGATATGGGATTGGGAAAAACGATACAAACCATTGCTTTATTGCAATATATTGCTGCTTTGTATCCTACATCGATCTCTCCGGACTCAAGTGCTTTCCCTTTTGCTGACAAAATATCTCAGACAAATGACGATATGGTTCAATTGTCCATGTTCTCTGAGGCCAATACGAAAGCAACATCACTCATTGTGATGCCTACCTCTTTGATTCATAACTGGCAAAATGAGTTGAAACGGTTTGCGCCTAATTTGAAAGTGTATGTGTATGTCGGTGCCAAACGGTTGAAAACACCCGACATCAATAATGTATTC
>JAJZHJ010000401.1 GCA_021804525.1 Bacteroidota bacterium
AGTTCCATCTGTTGTTACACAAGGAGATTATAATATTTTAATCAACCCTAATCATGTGGATTTCCCCAAAATAAAAATAACGGCTACTGTCAAATTTCCATTTGATAAAAGAATATTCAGATAAATAGTTATGTTGAGGTTCTTTTATTTTTACCACATTCCAAAAATGGATATTCAAAATGGTTGTCCCTGCATTAATTACAGGACTTGAGAGGTAATAAATTATTGTACCTTTGCGATGGTCTGTCGCTGTTTGTGGCACGGTATTAAGTCAACGTACTATGAGTTTGTTTCGTGTGATTTTTGCTATTATTTTTCCTCCACTGTCTGTGCTCGACAAGGGATGCGGCAGCGTGCTGATTGTGCTTCTTCTTACGCTTTGCGGTTGGGTGCCGGGCGTTATTGCTGCATTGGTGATATTGAATAAAAGATGATCAGTTGCTTGTCGACTTTATTGAAAGGACACTGAAGCCTTGTCTTAAAATAGGAACTCCCTACGAACGCTTGTTCATAGGGAGTTTTGTTGTTGTCCAATATTGAATGTTACAAATTGTAGGTTAGCGACACATGCCCGATCAATGTGCTTAATTGGCTTGTGCTTCCGGAAAATTCCGATTGTACCAGGCTTGGATCAGTTGCCGTAGCTTTATTGTTTAAGGCTGTTTCGAAAGCTGCGCTCAGGGTAACTTTCCTGCTAAAGTTGTATGAACCTCCCACGGTGATATGATGTTCTACGACTGCTGGAAAAATAGCGAATACGGTGGCATCGGGAACCGGATTGTTGCCATAAGCATATCCTGCTCTTAGTGTAAATTCTTTTGAGAAGGCATACTCTCCACCCACTTTAATGAGTATGGTGTTTTTCCAATGAAGAGGAAAATTCATAGTGAATCCCGTTCCTCCGATCATTGTGTTGATGTTCGAGCTAGTGCCGTCGTACATAGTCATTTTCATGTAATCAAATGCACTTTTCCAATTCATCCATTCGGCATCCATCGCTAATTTCAGTTTCGGAGTGGCTTGAAACGACATTCCATAACCAACGGACATCGGGAGTTTCATGCTGACATCCAACCCATATTGGCCGGCAACACCTTTGGTAAGATCAATACCCATTTGACCGAAATTTTGTGCCACATAAGTCTGTGCTGTAGCTAACGGGACACCTTGCATGGCAGGGTTCTGATACAACCCAACAACAGCCCGTCCCATTGCGTCTTCAAACTGTTTCGACATGTCCATGGTTGCTTTGCCTTTTTTGAAATTCAATTGAGTTGGCAAGGTGTAATTAATACCGAATGACCACTTGTTATTTGGTTTGAAAGCAAAGCCAATTTTACCACCCCAACTGATCACGCTTAAGCCACTCATATCGGCTGATGCAATTACTTCATTATAACCGAAACCGCCTAATGATGGTGACATCGAGAATAGTTGGCCGAACGTCATGCCAGTCATCCCATTGGGTGTGCCTTTCATGATGGATGGATTCATACCGAATGGCATCTTAAACTGCATGGAGCTGTAAACCCCATAAACAGATACTCCTACTGAAAATTTATCATTGAATTTGTAGGCTATGGAAGGGCCGAATTGCATGACAGCAAATTGTGATTTATAGTTTTGAGGTTCGTAAGCTCCTTTGACGGGATAATATGTATTGTTGGCTGAATTCAGCGCATACGTCTGATCGCGATATAAAGCGTTATTGAGTGTGTAGTCAGCACCCATACCACCTTGTGTGAAAAGACCGACTCCCCAAGTCCATTTGCAATCCTTATTGGCTGATTTTTTAATAAACCCAATTGCAGGCATCGGGAATAGACTTTTTTTACCTGTAGCATCGTTGATTGTATTTTGAAAATGTACGGTTGGAGCCATCAGGGAGATGTTGGCATTGATCGATGAGTTGTCTAAGAAGGACAATCCGGCAGGGTTTGTCATCATAAGTTCGTACGAATCGAATACTCCGATGGAAGTACCGGCGCGCCCCATGCTGCGGGCATCAAAACCAAGCATTCTTGTGCCGTTCTGGGCATTCACTGCTATAATGGCAGCAAGTAAAGTAAGCAATAACGAAAGTTTCTTCATGTGTTTACGAATTTAGTTTTTCAAATTTTGAGTTGTTGAGTTTGACATAGCGACAAGTGTGCTAATATCTTTTTTATCTGTTAGTTGAGTGAATTATTGTGTAAGTATTTTCCTGAAGAAATATTTATCCTACCCATTGTATCAAGAGAAGTATTGTAATTTCTTGCTTTTTAGACATATCTCTTTAGATATATATGTTGTAATATAAGTAGTTATAACTTATTTGTTGCTATTTGACTATTGTTTGTGCAAAAATTAAGGCACAAAAATAAGGAAATAATTCTGTATAAAGGGGAAAGTATGAAAATAATATAGCTAAAAAGACTTTTTTTCTACTGTGAGATTGTATTTGTAATCTGAATATGTTAATGTTCACCATTCACTTTGGTTTTTGCGTGAACCTTGTAATCAGGAGAAGGCGGGGTATATTTATGTTATCGATCCGTATGGCGTCGGGGCCAGGTATCATGTGACATTTCAGCACTCGTGTATGATGATTTGGGGAAATGAGAAAACTATTTCATGTTTCTGTTCTATGACTGTCAATGTAAAATCGTTATAAGAATATTTTGGTGTTTATGCATG
>JAJZHJ010000402.1 GCA_021804525.1 Bacteroidota bacterium
AATCTCTTCCGCCGCCTTGCTGATACCCAGCAACGAAACTCCTTCCCGACTGATAAAGCAACGTTGCCGCAGCCGCTCCAGCGAATAATGCCGCCCATGGAACGAAGACACCATCTTCAGGCAGGCAGGCCCACAATCCATGGAATCGTATTGATGATCGAAAGGGAAACTATGTGCCATTTATTTAGCTTGTAATATACCGGGATCATTATCTTGATTCGATATTTTTTTCTGACTTACCTGATAATTTCTACCAAAGGAAAAATTATATACAAGATTAAAGAACAACATGTGACCATTATCATAGATATCCGTCCTTTCTTTTATTTGAATAATAGGCGATTTGTACGATTCAGAAGTGCTATTCCACGATTTCTCAAATGGGTAGTATAATCCGCAAGCCAATGTTAAGTTGTTCTTTTTATATTGTAGACTTGTATATGTAGTTGCAGCATTCATTTGTAGTATTTCCCCCTGAAGATCATTGTACCCGTTTTGGAAATAACATATCCAAGAGAAATTACTGTAATTAAACGTAAGGGAAGATTGATATTGATAATCAACTCTGTTATTTTCAAAATCGATTCCTTTATTTATCGTCTTATAAAGTTCTCCATACATATCTAATTCAACCCATTTACTTTTAAAGGGGGAAAGATGAAGATCCATATCCATACTAACCTTTTTCTCCCATTTTTGATTGACAAATGTTTGAACAAAATAGGAATTCTCTTTCATATATTCCGGTAGGATGATTGAACCCGCATAAAATCCATTCAAAGAGGTGGATAAATTGTACTTTGGCATATTGAGCGCGTATGTGAGCGATGCTTCATACTTATTGTAAGGCTTTAATGCAGGATTTCCGGCATAGGCCATAATGGAATCTTCGAAGATAATATTACTGCTTAATTGAGATAGCTGCGGCATATAAGGGTCTATTAAACTGGTAAGTTTTAATTGAGAATGCGGATTTAAGGCGTAACTGACATTTAAAGAAGGTCTGAATGAAAAAAAGTTGTATTTCTTTTGAAGTTGTACACTTTGAAATCCATTATAAATTGAACCGGCGCTTAATTGATATGACCACTTATGAATTCCTCCGATAAGCTCTACATATTCATATAAACTGTTTGTTTTGGATGAAATGAATTCATTATTGGCTGATCCTAAGAATTTATCATTGGAATTCGCAAAATATCCTCTTACACCAACGTTTAGTAGGTTTTTCCCCTTTCTGATTGAATATATTCCTTCGATAATCGATGAAAACTTATTCCCGTTTATATCTCCTGAATTTATAAAAGGAGCATCATTGATTGCTTGTTCAAGATAATTGCTGCTTTGACGAATATGAAAGTAAGTTGAGACAACATCAAAAGTGATATCCTGGTTTTTGGTTATCTTTTTTTCAAAATAAAGGTCCAACGATGGGCGATACTCCTTATCACTATTCGAGCTAATGCTTTTACTACCATAAGATACATTATTGAGTAATATATTTTGGGCTATGCTTGAACTTCCTGTATGAATACCCGTTGTAAGACTTGCACTAAATACATATTTGTTTGTTTGTTGATTGATAAATCCAAACCACAAATTATGATCTGTGTATTCAAAAGGGCTATCCAATCCAACTTTAACCTTATCAACTAAATTATTATTTTCCATGTAGCTGTATGAACTATTGGCATCTCTGCGCTTGTAGTTTCTGTAATCGCCTGAATAGGCAAAAGTAAATTGATTATTTCCTTTGTTATATTTTACTCTTAATTGATCATTCCCAAACCCTGTAAAAGGAGCATTCTGTAAATTGACAAACATGGTTCCACCTTGAGTTACCTGTTTGGTTATAACATTTATGACCGACCCGACATTATCCGTTGCAAATCGGGAAGGCGGCAAGTCATAGTATTCAATCTTAGCTATGTCAGAAGGTTTTAATGTTAATAGTTCCGATTCATCGGAATTAATACCATTAATTAATATCTTCACATTTTCTCCATTTGCTGTCGAAATTTTTCGATTAACATTATCAATCGTAATGTAAGGTAATATTTTAAGGGCATCAAAGGCGCTTGATGAATTTTTCCTGACAGAAGAAGGCAAAAAATAAACATCTTTATCTGCATATCGTTTCGTTAGCGTTCCTTTTACTACGACTTCCGACAATTTATTGATAGATGGAGAAAGAGTATAATTTATCGGGATTGAGTCGGACAAAGGAATCATTATGGTATCTTTCACTGTTTTATATCCCGTTGAAGCAAGGATCAAAAGATACTTACCCCGATGAACCTTATCTAATATGAAGTCTCCACGTAAATCGCTGAGGGTTCCTTTTACTATTTTTGAGGTGTTCTCAAGGTCTGTAACATAAACAGAAGAAAATGGAATCGGTTGTTTCTCTTCATCAATAATTCTCCCTCTTACTCTAAAAACAGGTACTGATTTGGGAGGCTGGGGTGCTTCATCAGCCAACAAAACGCCACAAGAAAAGAGCAGGGATATCACGAGTACTCCCTTTTTCAAGAATGACCAATTTGTTTTCATCTGTCGTGTAATTTATGGGGTTACCCTACAAAGTAATATAAAAAGATTCACTGAACTACCAAATTATTGCAGGAAAACACCTTAATGTTATGGATATTTAGCAATTATCAAACAATTGATTT
>JAJZHJ010000403.1 GCA_021804525.1 Bacteroidota bacterium
GCCCTGCTGACAAACAGTGGATAGGTAAGCCGGTAAAAGTCTCCTAACCCCAGATAGGTCTTTGCTCCGTGTAATGCGTCGTTTTCAGGCTCTGTTGCATCCATCCACCATGAATCAACTCCATAGCGAAATAGATTCTTGTCTAAAATATTCCAGTACTCTTTCCTTGTTTCCGGATTGAAATAGTCTAACCACTTACTTTGCGGAATATAGAGATTTTTTGACTCAAATTTTTTACCTATTGTGGAATTTTTATCCGGATTTGACCAAATAGAGATACAGAAATGTGCATGAAGGTCATGTATGGCTTTAAGAAAAATCGACGGGTGGGGATAGTGGGTGGTGTCAAATTTTGGGACTCCCCAGCCATTATTACCCCAATATTGCCAATCCTGCACAATAACATCCATGGGTATTTTCCTTGCCCGGAATTCATTTACTGTTTTTACTAATTCGGAACTGGAGGCATAACGCTCCCTGCATTGCCAGAAACCATAGGCCCATTCTGGAAGAAGGGGTGCGTTACCTGATAAATTTCGGTATGTTGATATAACTTTATCGGCCGAAGGACCATAAAAAACAACATAATCCAACATCTTTGCATCTGGGGAACGAAAAGTAGTTTCGTTATCTGTGAGCCTCCATGTTAGTTTTGGCATATTGGTCGACTTGCATATCACCTGTACCTTATGCGTTCCTGCTTTAAGTCTGACAAGAGCGCTCACTGCCGGTGGCAACCACAAATTTGCCTGGTCTATGCGTATGGTATCGTCTATAACCAGAAATTGACGACTATCCATATCTCCAAGATCCAACATGAGTGAATATTCTCCATCTTTATGAACCAAAAATTGACCTGTATAAAGCGACTCTTGCCTGGAGACTTTTTGTGTTCCTGAAGTGGTGGTTACATCTTCTTCCTGGCTTCCTCCAACAATAGCTTCTTTTTTGACTAGTGGGATAGAATGATCGGCTGGATTAAAATAGGTAAGGCCATATTGATGCCATAGGAGACCATATCCTCTGCTCGAATAAATAGAGGGCAGGGAAATCTGTGTATTGACTTGTATTAGCTTCCGACTGACATTGCGCAAATTCAGATAGCCATCCTGAAATTGTCCCAACCCGTAAAGATATTCGTTCTGGGGTGAATCAAAGCTTTGTTCTGCAACAAAACAAGGTACCCCCATAACGGAATCAGCTGTTAATTTACGGCTTCCCGGAATTTCCCGCAAGAAAACTTTTCCCATAGCATTGGCAAATAATAATTGACCATCTTTCTTGCCCATCACGACAGTCATATTTTTCTCTTTTAATTCAAGTTTTGAAGGAGAATCGGAAATATGAAACTCAGACACCTTTTGTTTGTGTGTAAAAATGAGTTCTGGAACCTGTGCTTCTACTCCTGTATAGTATCTTACTCTCACTGCATTATTGGATAATGGTATTACATCCAATACGCCATCATTGAGTTGAATAAAAATGTGGTTATGCTGCAAAGTATAGCTTTTATATACTTCACCAAATACAATGACCGGAACAATACACATTAATAAAAGAAAAAAACTTTTCCTGGTATATGATAAGTTAAGCATACCTTATAGTTTTACTGATACTCTTCCCCCTGTATACATTACAACTTTATTATATTTTTCAACAGGATTCATTCCCGTACCCTTATTTGGTGTAACCACTACAATACGGAACTTACGCGCTTTAAGCATTCCGGGAAATTCGCCTTGCCTGCTTCCGATGGTCAAATCTTTTTTCGCATCGTTCCAAGTAAACGTTATGGTGGAATACATGCCTTTCTGATAATCATAATTGTCGTTTTCATCTTCGTACAAGGTAAACTTGCCATCGGCGCCAGGATAAACTCTTATTTCGAGATTATTCCATTTCTTTTGTGTTGCATATTGCACTCTAGGCCCTATGGGAAGTATCGAGCCTTCTCTCACATACAATGGAATGATATCAATCGGAGTTTCTTTATATATAGTTTGACCTCCCCTGTATTGCTTCCCTGTCCAGAAGTCTATCCAATTGGCTCCCTTGGGCAGGTAAACTTCAGCACTCTTGATTTGACTAAAATCGCCAACTTTAGTTGTATCGTTACCTTGAACAACTATCTTTGAATACATTGGTTTAATTACTGGACAAACCAAAAATGACTTTCCAAACATATATTCATCGTTGATATCCAGCACATTTTTGTCTTTCTCAAAATCCATAACCAATGCCCGCATCATACTCCCTTGATGTGCTGTGACATTCCATGAGGTTGCATAAATATAAGGCAACAGACTATAACGCAGGGTTATGTATTTATCTATCGCATCATAAATCACATCTCCTTTTTTACCAAACTGATATATCTCCCGTGGTGCATCGGTGCCATGCGAACGCATCATGGGACAAAATGTACCGAACTGCAACCATCGCGTATATAATTCACAGTAATTGGCATCTTGCAATTTCCGGGGAAACTTTGTAAGGAAGAATCCTCCGATATCACTGTTCCAGTAGGGAATACCACACAGTGAGAAATTTAAACCTGCTGAAATTTGATCCCGTAATGCATGCCATGATGCAGTAACATCTCCTGACCACGTGTTAGCTCCATATCGTTGCTGGCCTGCAAACATGGATCGGGTAAGGATGAATACCCGCTTT
>JAJZHJ010000404.1 GCA_021804525.1 Bacteroidota bacterium
AAACTGCATAATTTGAATCGTCGGAAAAAGAAATTAGCTTTATAAAATAGCGTTCATTAGCAAACATATTGCAGATTTTTTTGATAAACACCATGAAAAAAAATTTGTTTGTCGTTTTTATTCTTGCAGGCACTTTCCTTCATGCAACAGTCTATTATGGACGCAATGCAAAAGAATTAGTCTTTGTTACACTCAAAGATTCAATAGCGACTATTGAAGTTTGTAGAATTAATAACATTAGGCACCCAAGAACATACCTGGACACTTTATACTTTCAAAATCAAAGTTTTAGAAAAGGAATTGCACGTTTAGTTTGGCAAAATGAAAAATTACTCTTTTTGCCTGACAATATTTTATTGTCCACTACTGCTTCAGACACTGCATACTCTAACATTAGAAAGGAAGGTTATCGTAAAGGATTTGCCTCCTTGTTAGCTTTAAAATACGCATGGGTTGGCCAAGACAATTGGCGTCAAATGAATGAAAACCTGGATAAAGTAACCGTTCCTGTACCTACGTCAGCTTTAAATAAACTGTATTACAGAAATATTCAATACAAGGCGAGAATATTGGAAAATGGTATTGTGCCTCATTATGCAATCAAGTTTGATCGGGTGATAATCACGGACAACACCCTCCTATCAAGTTATAAGTATGTTGATTCATCAGAACCACGAGTTATTCAGTTCATTTGGAATCAACTTTGTGACAATCAACTGGTATTCAAAAAATTTTCCTTATGGTACTTAGCACCTTTCCCTATCATCTATGTTGGGTTAGGCATTATTAATCCTATTTTTTTCTTTGTGGTGCCTCCTGCTGTAGCAACATGGGTTGCAATTTCACATTGGGCTCCCCCAATTATTTCTCATTTAGATATTCATAAAACGTACATCATTCGCTTTTATAGTCATGGGAAAGATGTATTGAAAGTAAAAGTAAAAGACAACACCATCTACTATCAAAATCATTACTACGCACTATCACGCGATTTTAGATCATCTTTGGGGAGAATTGATGATACTATAATGAATTACTGAGATTTTTAGCATTAAATCACTTCATCAACTCAAGCATTCTTTTCTCTCATCATTTTTTTTAGAAATTGAATGAAGTTCAACTTTCGTGACGTATATTTGTTGAATAAATAATAATAGACATTTCACACATAAGATGGATTCATGCTCAACAACTTCAATGGTTTGGGCAGATTGGACATTTCAAGATTTCATCATTGATTTAACAGTCAGTTATTTTAAATTAGTATTTTATCCAAAACAAGCCTCTTCATTAAATGAAACGAGCATGTAAATTATTTACATTCAAGAGTATGATAATACTTTTATGCGAGTTTCATACATCCTTAAACGAAAAAATAATTCACGTATGAAAATAGCGATTTTGTACATTTCCAAACATGGTACCACCGAAAAAATTGCCAAACAAATTGCTGACGCTTTAGAAAAACATGAGTGTGAAGTTATAGATATCAAAAAACACAAACATCCTGATTTGGGAAAGTTTGATTACTTGATTCTTGGTAGTTCCATTTATGCTGGCAAAATTCAACAATCCATGAATAATTTTTGCCATCAACATCTTTCTCAACTGCAACCAAAAGTAATTGGCCTTTTTGTGTGTGGAATGCAACCAACGGAAGAACAGCGGGAACAAGAACTGATTCGTGCTTTTCCACCTGAATTATTTGAGAGAACAACCACTAAAAGTTTTCTGGGAGGCGAATTTTTATTTGAGAAAATGAGTATATGGGAACGTTGGATTGTGAGGCACATCTCGAAAGTGAGCAATTCCATTTCTATGATTAATGACAATGCTGTAAAACAATTCATTGCCAAACTACAATCCCATTTGTTTATAGCAAGTTTAGATGACACAACTAGTGCTTTAGATATTGATCCATTGTCTGAAACAGGAGAAGACGATTTACCTATTGAGGTTTTTTCGGGTGAAATGTGGGAATGTGGTATGGTAAAAAGTCTTTTGGAAGATGCTGGAATTGAAGCTTTTCTAAATAACGAAAATTTTGGCAATGTTGCTCCTTGGATTGCAGGAGCTGCTGTAAACGTAGTCGTAACCAAACATCATTTTCAAGCTGCATCTGATATTGTGCAACAGTTTATCAAAAACAACGAAACGTAATATGCAAGAAAATACAAAGCCTACAATTGTATTAGCAGGCGGAACTGGTTTTATAGGCAAACATACCGCTTCATATTTTTCGCAAATAGGTTATCAAGTTATTGTTCTGACACGAGGTGAAAATCGTCATGAAAATGCTATTCGTTTTGTGCATTGGGATGCAAAAACACCTGACAATTGGTGGCATTTATTGGAACATACTGCTGCAATTTTTAATTTTACCGGCCACAGTATTCAATCCTTGCCTTCCGAAGCGAATCGTCGCAAAATTATAGAAAGCCGCGTTCAATCCGTCAAAGCGCTAACAACGGCTATTTTACGCTGTCAAACTCCACCTCCTTTATTTGTCCAAATGAGTGCAGTTGGGTATTACGGCGATACCCTACGTCTTTGCACTGAACAAACACCTGCAGGAAAAGGGTTTATGGCAGAAGTTTGTGCTCGATGGGAAAAAACTTTTTTAGAAACCAAACTGCCGGACACACGCCAATTA
>JAJZHJ010000405.1 GCA_021804525.1 Bacteroidota bacterium
AAAAATTTGAGCGCCGCATCACCCTTTACCCGGCTGGATTCGATCGTGATGGTATCTTGTATGCCAATACCTCTTTTGGTGACTATCCGACGTATATTCCAAAAGGGAAAGAAAACCACATAAAAGGAAATTTCACGGGTTGGATGCTTTTGTCATTACATAAGAAAGTGTGGGCATCATCGACAGATAGCATGTATGTCCCTGCAAACGCCGCTGATGAAAACATGCGTACATTTTGGGCAGCTAAATCGAACAATGCAGGCGAGTGGTTTTGTATGGACTTAGGTAGCACAGAACGGGTTAATGCACTTCAAATAAATTATTATGATTACAAAGCAAATCAATATGGAAGAGCGATGGACTTGTATCATCAATATAAGATATATGCTTCAGACGATGGTATAAACTGGCAATTGGTGGTTGATAAAAGCGATAATGATGAAGATGTTCCGCACGACTATGTTGAACTTCTGCAACCTTTGTATACCCGCTATTTGAAAATAGAAAACATTCACATGCCAACCGGTTACTTTGCCCTGATGGATTTTCGTGTATTTGGAAAAGGGAACAGCGCGGTGCCTCATGTGGTACAAAACTTCGTTGCTGACCGTGATAAACATGATGGACGCAATGTGTTGTTTTCATGGAATATGAATAAAAATGCGTATGGATATAACATTTACTATGGCATAGCTCCCGACAAATGCTACAACTGTATTACCGTATATGGCGATGATCATTATGACATGCGGGGGTTGGACAAAAACGCTACCTACTATTGTGCTATTGAAGCGTTAGGAGAATCAGGCGTTTCAAAGCGGAGTGTGCCGGCTAAAATGAAATAAAGTGAGAAATTATCTTTACATCGTTGGTGTGTGTTTGTTGCTTGTCAGTTGCAGCAAGAATTCTTCCACACAACCTGTTGAACCAAAAACGTATACCCAGCTGACTATTCTTCGGGCAACTGTCAATGGAGTAGGGGTGACGAACGGTTCTGTGGTTTATGGCATTGCCAATCGTCCGGTGAATGTAGTGTTGACTTTCAATGCACCGATCGTTGTCGATGCATTTATCAAAAACAGCATCACGTTTGACGGTTCGCTTGGCACAAATTACCAGGCGAGTATTGTGTCGGGTGATTCTGCATTAATGATCACAACTTCAGTAACTCCAACTCCCATTTCCCGTTATTCTTTTCATGTCAATGCCGGTATCTTGTTGGGTGGGCAGGTTGCTTCATCGTTTACTTGTTCGTTTGTCACGCAAATTGATAGTACGGCAAAGTTTCCTGTTATTTCTGATGATTCGTTGCTGACAGTAATTGAGCGCGCGACTTTTCGTTATTTCTGGGATTATGCACACCCAATCTCCGGCATGGCACGCGAGCGTACTGGATCAGGCGAGACGGTTACAACAGGCGGTAGTGGTTTTGGCATCATGGCGATTCTGGTGGGCATTCATCGTGGCTTTATTACCAGAGCGCAGGGTTTTGCTCAAATAGATAAGATTGTCAATTTTCTCAATACGAATGCACAAACGTTTCATGGTGCATTTCCACATTGGATGAATGGAAGTACTGGTCAGGTAATTCCGTTTTCAACTGAGGATGATGGTGGCGACTTAGTTGAGACTTCGTATATGATGGAAGGTCTTCTTACTGCATATCAGTTTTTCAAGAATGGTTCAACTGATGAACAAGCCATGTGTGGAGTGATTCAAAAACTTTGGCAAAATGTTGATTGGGCGTGGTATCAAAACGGACAAAACACGTTATACTGGCATTGGTCGCCTACTTATCAGTTTGCCATGAACATGCAAATAAGGGGATATAACGAGGCAATGATTGCGTATGTTTTAGCGGCAGCATCACCCACACATCCCATATCCAAAGCGGTGTACGATCAGGGTTGGGCACAAAACGGTGCCATTCTCAATGGGAAAGTATTTGAAGGAATCACGTTGCCTCTGGGAAGCGATTATGGCGGGCCACTCTTCTTTGCGCATTACTCATATTTGGGCTTAGACCCTCGTAATCTGCAAGATCAATATGCCAATTATTGGCAACAAAATGTGGCGCAAACGGGAATCAACAACCGATACTGCATCCGAAATCCGAACGGGTGGAATGGTTACAGCGCTCAATGCTGGGGATTGACGGCTTCAGATACACCTACCGGTTATAATGCTTCTTCACCAACGAACGATTTGGGAACCATTGCTCCGACGGCATCCCTATCGTCGATGCCATATACACCGACACAAAGTTTGCAGGCGGCACGTTTTTTTTATTATCAACTTGGCGACAAAATTTGGGGAACGTATGGTTTTGTCGATGCGTTTGATTTGTCGCAAGCGTGGTTTGGTACTGATGCCACGGGCATTCAAGCCTATTTAGCCATCGACGAAGGGCCTATCATCAGTATGATTGAGAATTACCGCTCTCAATTCTTATGGAACTTGTTGATGCAAAACTCGGATGTTCAGAATGGATTGACAAAGTTAGGATTCAGCTATTGAGTAAATAATTGAATAAAGATTGACTACCCTTTGTATTGGTTGCTGCTGCGTTACCGTGATGACCGAAAATTGTTCTGAACGTCGTTAAATTATATTTACTCTTGTCGGTGAATAATTAAAAATTTAATTTA
>JAJZHJ010000406.1 GCA_021804525.1 Bacteroidota bacterium
CAGAGGTTACGATCCCACACTATACCTTCCTGCAATGGCTGGAATTCCTATTAAAAATGCCAAATTCTCCGAAAAGTTTCTATATGACATCCGCAAGACAATCTCCGAATTATATGTAGATAATTTTTATGGCGTTTTAGATTCTCTAGCCAAAAAGAATGGGTACGAATTTTCAGGAGAATCTGCCGCTCCTGTTATGTGTGGAGATGACATGTTGCATTATAAAAAGCTGGACATTCCAATGGGTGAATTCTGGCTCAATAGTCCTACGCACGATAAACCGACAGACATATTAGACGCTATATCAGCAGGACATGTCTATGGAAAACCTGTCATTCAAGCAGAGGCATTTACCACATTACGAATGGATTGGAATGAATACCCTGGAATGCTGAAATATATACAGGATCGAAACTATTCATTAGGAATCAATCGGTTCGTTTTTCATGTGTTTACACTTAATCCATGGCCGAATCGCATGCCAGGTATGACACTCGGCCCTACAGGACTGCTTTTTCAACCTACACAAACGTGGTGGAAACCGGCGCAAGCATGGGTTACATATACCCAACGGTGCCAGGCTTTATTACAATATGGAACACCGGTTGTCGATATTGCTGTGTTCACGGGAGAAGGATTACCGCGCCGCGCTATTCTGCCGGAACGTCTGATTAACACATTACCCGGTCTCATTGGTAAAGCTGCCGTTGACAGAGAAGACGCCAGATTAGCAAATGCAGGAGTGCCAATGTGGAATAAGCCGGATGGAGTCATAAACTCAGCAAATACCAGCAATCCTGCCGATTGGATTGATCCGTTAAGAGGATATAAGTATGATTCGTTAAATCCGGATGCATTTTTTCATCTGATTTCGGTGAAAAATAGCGACATGGATATGCCAGGAGGCATTAGTTATAAGTTACTGGTGTTGCCAAGAGCAAATCCAATGATGCCGGATACAACGCTCTCCAAGCGGGTTCAGAAACGCCTTTCGGAGTTACAACATGAAGGAGTCAAAATAATTCGTTTCTATAATCAAAGGACTTTGAATCCTTTAGGTATCAGGCGCGATATAATTTTCAGAGATTCAACCAATAAGATTGTTGACGGTTTTGCTTGGACACACCGCAGAACAACAACGACGGATATATATTTTATTTCTAACCAACAAGATTCATTACGACATGTAATTGTATCATTAAGGATTACAGGACGTGTTCCCGAATTTTGGGATCCGTTAACAGGTAAAACCAGCATAGCCAATCAATGGAAAATAGAAAACGGACGTACGGAATTGCCAATACAATTGGATGCCTATGGTTCCATATTTGTAATCCTGCATACACCCACTCATTCGACCTATGCAAATAATGGATTAAACTGGAATCATATTACAAATACGAAAAATATTCATGGCCCATGGAAAGTAAAATTTAGTCCAAAATATGGAGGCCCGCGAAAAACAATCCTCTTCCCAAAACTACAGGATTGGAGAAACCAAGCTGATCCTGCTATTAAATATTACTCAGGAACAGCCATTTATTCAATAAATCTAAAATGGGATAAAAACAAAACCAGTTTGTCTCATCAGTGGCTTGAATTAGGCAAAGTTGATGACATTGCCAAGGTAACCGTTAATGGCGTTCCTTGTGGAGTAGCATGGACTTCCCCATACCGTGTCGATATCTCCAAAGCGCTGAAAAATGGGAATAACAAGATAGAAATTGCTGTAACCAACACCTGGATCAACCGATTAATAGGAGATAGTTTATTGCCTGCAAAACAGCGTGTCACCTATTTAGTAAATCCGGTTTATCGTTTGGATGATAAAACAACAAAAGAGGCAGGATTAATCGGGCCGGTAAAGCTATTAAGTGAAGAATAACAATAAAAACAAGACATATTTATATGATTAATAGAAATATAGCATTATTACTAAGCTTTGTCCTTCTAATGAATGGAGTTTCAATACTTAATGCTCAAAACAAAAAAGAACAAGCCATTTCTCCATGGAGCAATGGTAGATTAAAAGTAAGTGACAATCATCGTTTCTTACAGTATGCCGATGGAAAACCTTTTTTCTGGCTGGGGGAAACTGCATGGCTATTACCAAGCAGGTCTAAGCGTGAGGAAGTAAGCTATTTCATGAATGAAACGGCTAAAAGTGGATTCAATGTCGTATTAGTTTCCGTACTTCACACGATTCCAGCTATTAACAGTTACGGACAATTAGCGTTACCCGATGGTTTCAACTTTAAACACATTGATAAAAAAGGAGAATACAGTTATTGGCAACATGTAGATTTTATTGTACAGCAGGCTAAACAATACGGCATTTACGTTGGCATTGTATGTGTTTGGGGGACACCGGTGAAAGAGGGACATGTAACCATTGAAGATGCCAGAAAATATGGACATTTTTTGGCCGAACGCTATAAGAAGTATCCCAATATCATTTGGATAATCGGAGGTGACACTTTTGGAAATGATAAAAAAGAAGTTTGGGAAACTCTGGCTACTACCATTAAACATTACGATCCCAAGCATTTAATGACTTTCCATCCACGCGGTAGAACCATATCTTCAATATGGTTTGATAAAGATTCATGGTTGGACTTTAACATGTTCCAATCGGGTCATCGGCGT
>JAJZHJ010000407.1 GCA_021804525.1 Bacteroidota bacterium
TCCGAATCAATTCCGCATATAATCCTCCATCATAGGAGTGGTTGATTTCTTCCGTCATTAAACCATACAGGGTCGGACTGACTTTAACGCCGGGTTGATTCAATTGCAGGGTTAAGGTTGTAGATGATTGTGCAAATACATTCGTCTGCATTAACCACATTGCCAAAATAATACCGAATAATTTAAGGCGTTTCATGTGTTTGTGATTTATTTTTATGGGGATTTGGAAATCTAATCAAGAAACTGAATAATAAATATCCTAAAGTTAAATAAATTCTGAAAATAAAAATAGCAGCAGTTATGGGAAATGACTACATCCTTCTGAGTAGTTCTCTTTACAGGACTAGAGAAGTTGTTATCTAATCGTGTTCTATTGAACAGAATTTTCCAAAAATCAGAATTATTGGGTGTAAATATAACACTTATTCCTCTACTGCTGCCATTTAGTTATATGTTATGCAACATGGCAAATATCTCACTTCAAAACTGGCATATTGGAGCTTTTTTGTGACAATTTTCACCTTAGTTGTAACATCAGTCCTGAATAAACCAGAGAATCACTGACATCCGGAATCTGACAAAACGTCAAACACGGTAGCGAATCATTGCAGTTTATTCAGAATCGGATGATCAATGCCCCGTAACCGGGTCTGCTCCGGCTTATTCAGCTCCAATACCTCTATCCGGTTGGCTCCTTTATGTAGCCATTCCACCGGGACATAAACAGTTTGTTGTGGGCCTACTGACCAGTATCGACCCAGATTATGTCCGTTTACCCATACGCAGCCTTTTCCCCAGTCATGCATATCCAGATAAGTATCTCCCACTTTGGAGAGCATTAGAACTCCCTTTCGTAAAACAGGTTGACCAGTAATCAGGAGCTTGTCATTTGCGGATACAGTTGGCTCACTACTGAAGGGTAACCGATACATCTTCCACGTTGTCAATTTTTTCCCCTGGAACAATACCTGATGGGTGATTCCCTTATGATTGTGTAGCAGGTATGGACCAAAGTTGATTCTTCCCAGATTTTCTACCAGGATATCCAATCTCACCTTTCCTTGGGGCAGGGTTACTTCCATGCTGTCTTGTCCCAATCTCCGGTCTAACGTCCCAATCTTTTTCCCGTTGATGAACAGCAGGGCATAATCTCTCAACTGATTTATTTTCAGTATGCCTTTCATACCTCCATCTAACATGGTATGGTATAGAACAAAGCCGTATGCCTGGTGTAGTTGTTCAAATGTGAGTGGGGAACGGCTTGTAATAGGTGACGGCAACGCATCCATTAAGTCTTCGGCTGCTATAAAACGAACCCATGATGTGGCAATGGCCTTCTTGGAAGCCGGAACAGGGGGAAGTGTTTCTCCCTTAGGGAGATATTTCTGAATGACCGACCGGAATAGATAATATTTTTTTGTCGGATTGCCTGCCTCATCCAGCGGAGCATCATAGTCGTAACTGCTTATTTCCGGTTCATAAGGAGTGCCGTCTTTGTAATTGGCTCCATTCATAAACCCTCGCGTTGTACCTCCGTGAAACATGTACATGTTGATGGATATTCCTGCAGCCAGAACGGAGTCTAATCGGGTTGCACTTGCTTCTGCTCCAACCGTGTGATGAGGTGCACCCCACCAGTCAAACCATCCAGGGTACCATTCCGAAATAAAATAAGGTCCTTTCCCGTTATTGACGGAACGGATGAGTTGTTTTGCCTTGTGCGGGTCGTCCAACCCGTTCACGGCTGCCAGTAATCCGGGCAGATTTCCTTTCTGAATAACATTAGCCGGATCGCATGTGTATAGTATGCCGTCAAAGCCTGCTTTCCGGAATAAATCCCTGTTCATACCCAGATAAGTGGTATCATTGGAATAAGAACCATATTCGTTTTCTACCTGCACCATCAGAATATTGCCACCGTGGTTGATTTGCAACGGTGCCAATTGTTGTCCTACAGCTTTAATATAGGTTTGGTAGGCTTGCATATAGTGGGCTTCCCTGCTACGCACGACCAATCCGGGGATGTTTTGTAACCAGTAGGGATAGCCTCCGAATTCCCACTCGGCGCATATGTAGGGACTGGGGCGGATGATAACCCACAGGCCTTCTTGTTGCGCCATCCGCACGAAAGCGGCTATATCCCGATTGCCAGTAAAATCAAAATGACCCGGCTCCGGTTCTTGTTCGTTCCAAAAAACGTAGGTACTGATGGTGTTTAACCCCATAGCTTTGGCCATCTCCATACGGCTTCGCCATGCTGCC
This sequence comes from Bacteroidota bacterium, assembly GCA_021804525.1. GTDB lineage: Bacteria > Bacteroidota > Bacteroidia > Bacteroidales > Paludibacteraceae > Microbacter. Next base: position 2,263 of record JAJZHJ010000407.1, read on the forward strand.
CTCGGAATCCGTGTATAGTGCATCTCTCCTGAAATGATCTGAAAAGGTTTCCCGTTCAGTAAAAAATCGCTGTGGCCTAAAGTAAAGGTATGTTGCGCGGGCTGCTGGGCATGGAGAAAACCGATGCTAACAAAAAATAAGAACAAAAATAGAGAATGCACTTTCATAGTTAATTGTTTTTGATATAGTTGAGTTTTATTGTTATTGTGCGAATTCAGTTATATAATGGTATGATCGGAGAAAGCATTGACGTTTGTGAGGTTATGATACTTCTGTTGTATTTATTTTATTTTTGAGGAAGTGATATTGAGAATTTGTCAGAACCCGACACTCTTTTGCTTTTCGACGTCAACAAGATGCGATACACATAATTTCTTCCCCAA
>JAJZHJ010000017.1 GCA_021804525.1 Bacteroidota bacterium
CTATGTCACCTCGCGATACGTTAAGTGCAGGCGATGTTGGATACATTATTTCGGGAATTAAGACTTCCAAAGAGGTAAAAGTAGGTGACACCATCACCCATGTAAAGAGGCCATGTGCAAATATTATTGCCGGATTTGAAGAGGTGAAACCGATGGTCTTTGCAGGCGTTTATCCCATTGATACCGATGAATTTGAAGAACTTCGCTCTTCGATTGAGAAATTGCAACTCAACGATGCCTCACTAACCTTTGAGCCTGAATCGTCATTGGCTCTTGGTTTTGGTTTTCGCTGTGGATTTTTGGGTTTGTTGCACATGGAGATTATCCAAGAACGGCTTGATCGTGAGTTTGATATGAATGTGATAACTACCGTTCCCAACGTGAGTTATCGAGTGCACACAAAACAAGGAGCAACAATTGATGTGCACAACCCGTCGGGTTTACCAGAACCAACTTCGATTGATTTCATTGAAGAACCGTATATTCGTGCTTCCGTTATAACCAAAACTGATTTTTTAGGAGCCATAATGACCCTCTGTCTGGGGAAAAGAGGAATATTATTGAAACAGGATTTCATCTCGAGTAATCGCGTGGAAATTATTTTTGATATGCCTTTGGGCGAAATCGTGTTCGACTTTTACGACAAACTGAAAAGTATTTCTAAAGGATATGCTTCGTTTGACTATCATTTACACGATTATCGGGAATCTAATCTGGCCAAGTTGGATATTTTGTTAAACGGAGAACCTGTTGATGCCCTTTCGTCATTAACGCATGTCGATAATGCTTATTCATTAGGTCGCCGGATGTGCGAAAAACTGAAAGAATTGATTCCACGTCAACAATTTGACATTGCTATTCAGGCTGCTATCGGAGCTAAAATTATTGCACGCGAAACCATCAAAGCGGTGCGCAAGGATGTGACTGCCAAGTGCTACGGTGGCGACATTTCGCGCAAGCGCAAACTGTTAGAAAAACAGAAGAAAGGGAAGAAAAAGATGAAACAAATTGGTTCTGTCGAGGTTCCACAAAAAGCGTTTTTAGCTGTATTGAAATTAGATTAAATTAAATAGCGGAAGGATTGATCGTATTAGACTGAATGTTAAGATTCAATCCAATTGCCGAACACATATTCATTGCGTCAATTAATTTATTGTTGAGCTATGGCAAAAAAAGAAATATCCCCACGAACGAAAAAGTGGATCAAAGCCTTTTGGCTTACTTTTGTAAGTTTCATCTTATTGATTGTCATGGTTTTTGTTGCTATTGCAAATGGCTGGATCGGTTATTTACCTCCTGTAAATGAGCTTCAAAACCCCAACAATCGCTATGCTTCCGAGATTTATTCGTCAGATATGAAGCTTTTGGGAAGTTTTTCGTTGAGTCAGGGAAATCGACTGGCAGAGTCCTACCAACATCTTTCTCCAAACATTATCAATGCCTTAGTTGATACAGAAGATTCGCGTTTTTATGAGCATTCGGGTATTGATGGATGGGCGTTGGCGCGTTCCATTATCCTTCGAGGTATTTTTCAGATCAAAAGTGCAGGGGGGGCTAGTACATTGACGCAACAATTGGCGAAACAACTCTATTCGCCACCGGCTCAAAATTTCTTTATGAGGGCTTTGCAAAAACCGATTGAGTGGGTGATTGCCGTTAAATTAGAGCGGCTTTACACTAAGGAAGAGATTTTGAACATGTATCTCAATCAGTTTGATTTTCTGAACAACGCCGTCGGTATTAAATCGGCAGCACATGTTTATTTTAGCACAACACCCGATAAACTGACTATCGATCAGGCAGCTATGTTGGTTGGCATGTGTAAAAATCCTGCATTTTTCAATCCATTACGAAACAAAGAACGTGCTCGGGGAAGACGAAATACGGTATTGATGCAGATGTATAAGGCCAATGATTTAACGAAAGCGCAACTTGATTCGTTAAGTGCACTACCTCTTGAAATTAAATATCAACGAGTAGATCACAAGTTAGGCTCGGCACCTTACTTTCGCGAGTATTTACGACAAATACTGACGGCAGATAAACCCGTTAAAGCGGATTATGCAAGTTGGGAAAATCAGCAATATATTGACGATTCCATTGCTTGGGCAACGAATCCACTGTATGGATTTTGCCATAAAAACAAGAAACCGGATGGGTCTTACTATAACTTGTATACCGACGGACTGAAAATTTATACAACTATCGATTCACGCATGCAACTTTACGCTGAACAAGCGGTGCATGAACAGATGACTTCTTTGCAAACCAAATTTTTTAAAGAGAAAAAAGGACGGAGTTATGCTCCTTTTTCCCGGATGCTTTCGCAATCAGAAATTGACGACATAATGAATCGTTCGATGAAATTGTCGGATCGTTATCGTAAAATGAAACAAGAAGGCGCTTCTTCAGCAGAAATTCAGCAAGCATTTAACACTAAAGTGCCGATGCAAGTCTTTTCCTATCATGGAACCATTGATACGGTAATGACTCCAATGGATTCTATTCGCTACATCAAATATTTCCTTCGTTGTGGTTTTATCTCTATGGACCCATCTAATGGTCATGTGAAAGCGTATATTGGTGGCCCTGATTTCAGTATGTTCCAATATGATATGGCTACTGCTGGAAGGCGCCAGGTTGGATCGACCGTGAAACCGTTCCTCTATTCATTGGCGATGGAGGAGGGCTTTTGGCCTTGCAGTACAGTGATGAATGACACTATTACATTTAATTTGGGGAATGGACAATATTGGTCACCACGGAATGACAATGATAATCGTCGCGGTGAAATGGTAACGTTACAATGGGGACTTGCTCAATCAAATAACTGGGTAACGGCTCATTTAATGAAAAATTTTACGCCTATGGCAATGGTGCACATGATGAGAGCCTTTGGTATTCAGGGATATATCCCTCCTGTGTGGTCATTGTGTGTTGGGCCAAATGAAGTATCAGTGCAAGAGATGGTTGATGCGTATACAACCTTTGCTAACCAAGGTATTCGCGTGAATCCTATTTATGTCACCCGTATTGAAGATAGCAATGGCACAGTTATTGCTTCATTTAGTCCCCGTATGTCTGAGGTTTTCAATGAGTTAACTTCATATAAAATGCTCACGTTGCTTCGAGGTGTGGTGGATGGTGGAACTGCCAGTCGATTGCGTTATCAATATGGATTTAAAGGACAGTTAGGAGGAAAAACTGGAACAACACAAAATAATTCTGATGGTTGGTATATAGGATTTACGCCTAGTTTAGTTTCAGGTGTTTGGGTAGGTGGAGAAGATCGAGCTGTTCACTTCGATTATCTAAGCGAAGGACAAGGAGCTAGTATGGCATTGCCAATCTGGGCGTTATACATGAAAAAGATTTATGCTGATCCATCGTTAGGATATTCGGAAAGCGAAACATTTAAAGTTCCAAGTACGTACGATCCTAATGCGGGTTGTGATGGAGGAGTTCCGGATCAGAACGCAAATGCATCACAATCGCCGCCACCGTCGGAAACATATTAAAATATTTTACACTTTTTCTATAACAAATATACGCATACAACGAGTTCCAATCATCGTGACTGTTTTATGTGGCAATAAAAATTAAACATGCATGAAAGCTAAAGTTTTAGGCTTTTTATTGATGATACTTCCCTTTGTCGGAGTTTCCGCTCAAATCAATACGGACCGTGTGATGGCGATTGGACAGAACGCTTTATATTTCCAGGATTATGTATTAGCTATTCAATATTTTAATCAGGTCATTACTGTTAAACCTTATTTGGCTGAACCCTATTTTTACCGTGCCATTGCAAAGATTCAATTAGAAGATTATGTGGGGGCAGAAGCTGATTGTACCTCTGCTTTAGCATTGAATCCATTTATGCCCGGAGCCTATTATGCACGAGGTTTTGCCCGTGTCAAACTTAACAATTTGACAGGTGCTGAGTCTGATTTGGCGAAATCGTTGGAATATAATCCTGACAATACCGATCTTTTACGAATTCGTATTTGGGTCTATGAGCTTGAAAAAAAATATGACAAAGCGTTGGCCGATATTGACGCACTTGATAAGAAAAATAAGAAAGAAGATAATCAATTAGCTATGGATAAAGGGCAGGTATTGCTTGAAAAAGGTGATACTTTAGGTGCTATGCAAAGTTTTACTACGGCAATTGATGCAGACAGCACCAAGAGTTACGCTTGGAGTGCACGTGCCACATTGAAGTTGCAGATGCACGATAATGCCGGTGCATTATATGATCTGAATAAAGCCATAGCTTTGAAATCAACCTATGCTGGCGATTATATCAACCGTGGATTACTCAATTATTGGAATAAAAATTATCGGGGAGCTTTTTCCGATTACGACAAAGCTATTGAGCTGGATGGGCAAAGTCTGACAGCCCATTTCAACCGTGGAATGTTGCGTTCGGAAGTAGGAGATTTAAATAACGCCATTCTTGATTTCAATAAAGTCATTGAACTAGACCCAGAGAATTATGATGCATATTACCAGCGAGCAATATTGGATAGTGAAACAGGCAATCTGAGTCAGGCGATCAAAGACTATAGCAAAATCATTGAACGTTATCCGAACTTCTCACCTGCTTATTGGGGACGATCACACGTAAAACAACTTTTACGTGATGCAAAAGGCGCTTATTTAGATCAAGTGACCGCACAAAACCTTGAAAAGGAACGTCCCGAAACAACTAAGAAAGAAGATGTAGATACATCGGCTAAAATGGCAAAGGCAGCTAAGCCGGCAGAGGCAAAAGCGGCTATCTTCAACGACGTGTTAGCCCGTACCGGAAAATCATCCGACAATACATCGCAACAAGGCGAGATTCGAGGTGCTATTCAAAATATTAATATCGATATTGCCAATGAACCTAACTTCGTGATTAGTTTTTACAGTAAAGAAAACCAATTGAAGCGACTCAATTACTATTATGAGGGATTGGACTTATACAACAAGAAAAATGGATTGAGTGCACCGCTAAAGATTACGAACACAGATATAGCTTTGACAAGCGACATGGCGCAGACACATTTCACTAATATTAAAACATTAAGCGATCGGATTAAAGCAAATCCTTCAGATGCAGATAGCTATTTCATGCGCGGTGTCAATTATGTGACAGTGCAAGACTATGCCAATGCGTTGAATGATTTTACTAAAGCTATCAATTTACGCCCCGATTTCATGTTAGCTTATTTTTGTCGTGCCAACACGCTCTATAAATTGCTTGATTTTAAGATGAATAATCCTGATGATAATGGTCAAAAGAAAGATATTACTTTGCAAAATATTTACAAACATGACTTTGATGTTATCCTAGACGATTACAATAAAGCGGTTCAACTGGCGCCTAATTTTGCATTTGCACGCTTTAATGAAGGAAATTTGTTGGGTCAGGAAAAAGATTTTCAATCGGCTATTGACAGTTATACAGAAGCTATCAAAACACAACCAGATTTTGCTGAAGCCTATTTCAATCGAGGCTTAGCATATCTCTATATCAATGACACGAAAAGAGGGGTTGCTGATCTAAGCAAAGCAGGAGAGTTGGGAATTTATCAAGCCTATAATGTAATGAAACGTATTTCCGATTCTCAAAATTAATTGTTCGGAAGTAAAATGTTTTACACCTATTGTAACTTTGTCCTTTTATATTGAGGAACATCAGTCCTGTCAATATTTTAATTTTACTCTATGATGAAAACAGTCACCATTAAAGATAAAGAATTTTCCGTTTCTATTTCGGCAGAGAAAATTCAAGAGGCAGTTGCCAACGTTGCCGAGCAGATTAATTGGGATTTGGCAGGGAAAGATCCTCTGTTTTTAGTGGTGTTGAATGGCGCTTTCATGTTTGCAGCCGATTTAATGCGTCATGTTACCATCCCTTGCGAAATAACGTTTATCAAGCTGTCATCCTATGAAGGAACGCAAAGCACAGGAGTGGTGAAAGAAATCTTTGGACTCAACGAAAGTGTTGCAGGACGCACAGTAGTAGTGGTTGAAGATATTGTCGATACTGGAATCACGATGGAAAGAATCGTAACCTCATTACGCGAAAAGGAGGCTTTTGATATTCGGGTTGCTACTTTTTTCCTTAAACCCGATTCTTTAAAGCGTGATGTACCTCTTAATTATGTTGCGTTGAAGATTCCAAATCAATTTGTTGTCGGATATGGATTAGATTACGATGGTTATGGACGTAACTTGAAAGAAATATACACGTTACAATCGAAACCATCAGACAAAATAAAATAATAGTTTGAATATTAGTATTCTACAAAAGATACGTTATTTTGATCATCATGAAGCATCTTATTTTATTTGGAGCTCCCGGCTCGGGAAAAGGGACTCAAAGTGCCCTTATTGCTGAAACTTATCAATTGAAACATCTTTCCACAGGTGACATGTTGCGAGCCGAAATTGCAAAACAATCGCAGTTAGGACAATTAGCAGACAGTTATATTTCTCAGGGTCTTTTATTGCCCGACGATATCATCATTGATTTATTAAAGAATACGTTACAGCAACTGAATGAAGATACTAAGGGAATTATTTTAGATGGGTTTCCACGTACGGTTGCTCAGGCCATTGCACTCAATTCTTTAGTCGCCGAGTTGAATCAAGAGATATTGATGCTCATTGAAATCACAGTTAAAACTCCTGAGCTTATTGAGCGGTTGGTACAACGAGGAAAACTATTAGGGCGTAGTGATGATAATCCTGCTACAATACAGCATCGATTAGAAGTATACCATCAACAAACAGAGCCTGTTATTGATTTTTACCGACAAGCAGGAAAATATAATCATGTCGATGGTAATGGAACAATTGAGCAGATTTTCGATCGGATTTGTCTCATTTTAGATCCATTAGTTGCCATAAACGTATAAACATAATTCTACTTTGTCACATTTGAAACAATATGAAGACTTCCCAGGAAATACGCCAATCTTTTCTTGATTTTTTTACCTCTAAACAACACCGTATAGTTCCGTCAGCACCGATGGTAATTAAAGATGATCCTACGTTGATGTTTACCAACGCAGGGATGAACCAGTTTAAAAATATTATTTTAGGTAATGATCCGATCGTTTATCCACGTATTGCAGATAGTCAAAAATGTTTGCGTGTCAGTGGAAAACATAACGACCTAGAAGAAGTTGGTCATGATACGTATCATCATACCATGTTCGAAATGTTAGGCAATTGGTCGTTTGGTAACTATTTCAAAAAAGAAGCCATCGAATGGGCATGGGAATATTTGACTGATGTGTTAGGTCTAGATAAACAACGTCTTTATGTGACTGTTTTTGAAGGATCGCCCGCTGAAGGATTGGAACGCGATCAGGAAGCAGCAGACTATTGGGAAAAACTCATTGATCCTCAAAGGATTATTAATGGAAATCGAAAAGATAACTTTTGGGAAATGGGTGATACAGGACCTTGTGGGCCTTGCTCTGAAATTCATATTGATATTCGTCCTGACTCGGAACGTGCTAAAATAGATGGTCTCACGTTGGTCAATCAAAGCCATCCACAGGTGATTGAGATATGGAATTTGGTGTTTATGCAATACAATCGCAAGGTGGATAATTCACTCGTGCCCCTTCCTGCAAAAGTGATTGATACAGGTATGGGCTTTGAACGTCTTTGCATGGCTATTCAAGGAAAGCTATCGAATTACGATACCGACGTGTTTCAACCAATCATCCACGAAATAGCTTCCTTATGCCACATTCCTTATGGTAAACAAGAAAAAACAGATATTGCTATGCGGGTGGTGGCTGATCATATTCGCACCATTGCGTTTGCTATTACTGACGGACAGTTGCCTTCGAATGTGAAAGCCGGCTATGTCATTCGACGCATTTTACGTCGCGCAGTGCGTTACGGATACACATTTCTTAATCAGAGACAACCATTTATGCATAGTCTTGTGACTTCCTTGGTGCGGACAATGGGCGATGCTTATCCTGAATTAAAAATACAAAAGACGTTGATTGAGAAAGTAATTAAAGAAGAAGAAGAATCTTTCTTGCGAACGTTAGAAACCGGTATCCGACTTTTGGATAAAGTGATGACAGATACAAAAACAGCAGGTCATGCAATGATCAGTGGCCATGACGCTTTCACATTGTACGATACTTACGGATTCCCACTCGATTTGACTGAATTAATTCTGAAAGAACATGGACTTTCACTTGATTTGACTGCATTTCAGGCAGAAATGCAACAACAAAAAGAGCGAGCCCGCAATGCCGCTGCCGTTGAAACAGGGGATTGGGTGATCGTGCGAGAGGGTGAGACTGAATTCGTAGGATATGATAGCACTGAAAGTGAAGTGAGAATTCTTCGCTACCGTGAAATTAAACAAAAAAATAGCCAGTTTTTTCAGATTGTACTAGACCATACTCCTTTTTATGCTGAAATGGGAGGACAAGTTGGAGATAATGGATGGTTAAAGAATGACAACGAAAAAATTATCATTGTCGATACAAAAAGAGAAAATAATTTAGCCGTTCATCTTGCTACTCAATTGCCCGATGACCCTTCTGCATTATTCATTGCGAAGGTTGATGTGGAAAAACGACAAGCGTCTGAAAACAATCACACGGCAACACACTTGTTGCATGAAGCGCTCCGTCAAATTTTAGGAACTCATGTTGAGCAAAAAGGGTCGTTCGTGTCACCTGATGCCCTGAGATTCGATTTCTCGCATTATCAAAAATTGAATGAAGAGGAATTACAAAGGGTAGAAAATCTTGTGAATAAAAAAATTAGAGAAAATAGACATTTAAATGAATTTCGTCATCTACCTATTGCTCAAGCCCGCGAAATGGGAGCAATGGCACTTTTTGGAGAAAAATATGGTGATGATGTGCGGGTGATTCAATTTGGTTCTTCTATTGAGCTTTGCGGAGGAACTCATGTAAAAGCCACAGGGGAAATTGGTTACTTCAAAATTTTGACTGAAAGTTCTGTAGCAGCAGGCATTCGTCGAATTGAAGCGGTAACAGCCGAAGGTGCTGATTTGTTTGTGAGAAATCAGCAAGAATTGATTAAAACGGTACGTGAGAAGTTGCATCATGCACCAAACATTTTGCAAGGGTTGCAAAAATTGATTGATGACCATGCGTTGTTAACAAAACAAATAGAACAGTATCGACAAGAAAAAATTGAACAATTGCAAAAGGAACTTATGCAGCAATCAACTCTTTTGGGTGATATTCGCATTGTTTCATGGAAAGGAGAGGCACACCCAGATGTAGTGCGCACGGTTGTGACGCGCCTTAAAACAGCTTTCTCGGATGAGAAATTAGCTGTGGTGACGGGAACGCAATATGATGGAAAGCCAACCTTAACGGTTTTGTTGAGTCAATCGTTGGTGGATGCAGGATTTAATGCTTCGAATATTGTTCGTCAGGCAGCTGTTGCCATTGATGGACGTGGTGGCGGACAACCATTCTTAGCTACAGCAGGAGGTAAAAACAGCGATGGCCTTGTTCAAGCCATTGACCAAGTAAAACAAGCACTGAGAAACGGATAGATTTGGATTTGATGTTGCTAATTAACAGGTGACATGAAGGCATCTTCAATGTGCAAAATGTGAAATCCTCGTTTGTCGGGAATCACTGAAATTACATCGAAACGTGTTGGTAAGTCAAGCTCAAACTGTTGAATGTAAGCATCCGCTGCATTAACAATGTGGCGGATTTTAGCGAGTGTAATGGCTTCTTCGGGATGCTCAAATGTTTCTGTCGAACGTGTTTTCACTTCAACGATAATGAGCCAATCATCTTTTTCAGCCACAATGTCTAATTCCAGTTTGCCGAAAAACCAATTTGTGTGTAAAATTTGATAGCCATGCTGTTTCAAATAGTCGATAGCACGGATTTCTCCTTCCTTCCCAAGCTCGTTATGTTCAGCCATATTTTTTAGTTGATTTTTTTAGCATCGACAGCCAATGCGTTGTCGGGTCCTTCGACCAATAACCGTCGCAAACAAAGGCCATAAATCTTCTTGTGGTTTCACGAGATAAGTTTGAAATCCAAGCGAAGCTGCCATTGCAATATTGGCTTCGCCATCATCTAAAAACAGGCATGCATTACTTTTTAATGCAGAATCTTGCAGTACAAATTCAAATACCTCCCGTTCTGGTTTTGCTAAATGTATTTCATTCGAAAGATAGCACTTGTCAAAATAATTGTCGAGGGTAAGCCCGTTCCTGTTAAATTGAGCTTCCAAACTGCGTTCTACATGAATCGCATTTGTATTGCTCAATAGGAAAACTTTAAAGTATTGGCGAAGTTCGAGCAGTAGTTGTTTTTTCTCCATTGGGACATCTAAAAGAAAAGAGTTCCACGCTTCGTCAATTGCTTGATCACTGACAGATGAGCCTGAAATGCGTCGCACTTCCCGATGAAAATCGTCGGTGGATGCTAATCCACGTTCCAATTGTAAGAAAATATCCGATTGAAGATAGTTACCAATCATCGCAGAAAAATCATATCCGGTAACATATTTCAAATTATTGATACATTGCTGTTTGTCTAGGTTTATCAATACGCCGCCAAAGTCAAAAAATACCGCTTGAATTGTTGAAAAATCAATCATGATGAAAAAAATCAGTCTAGTTGTTGGAGGAATTGCCAAAAAATAATACCTTTGCGTTCGCTTTGCAAAGGTACACAATTTTTGCATAAGAGGGCCCATAGCTCAGTTGGTTAGTAGCACCTGACTCATAATCAGGGGGTCACTGGTTCAAGCCCAGTTGGGCCCACAAGAAAAAGGGGAATGATAATTTTTATCATTCCCCTTTTTCTTATTTTGACATGGAGGGTTTAAAAACTTTACAGATGTAACGCGAATGATAATTCTGATTTATTGA
>JAJZHJ010000408.1 GCA_021804525.1 Bacteroidota bacterium
TTCTCCATATCCTGCTAATGCATTGATACCTTCCTGAATACGAGCACCTCCCGAATCATTAACACCAATCACCGGAGCACCCATCTTCATGGCCTGATCCATTACCTTACAAATTTTCAACGCCATAGTTTCAGAGAGAGAGCCTCCAAACACGGTGAAATCCTGTGCAAAGATATATACCAACCGCCCTTCAATGGTTCCACAACCGGTAACCACGCCATCGCCAAGATAGCTCTCTTTCTCCATGCCGAAATTAGTGCAACGATGCTGGAGAAACATATCAAACTCCTCGAAACTGCCCTCGTCAAGCAACATGGTGATACGTTCACGCGCGGTGTATTTCCCTTTTTTATGCTGTGAATCAATTCGTTTTTGACCGCCACCTAAGCGCGCCTTGGCACGCAAATCAATGAGTTCTTGTACTTTATTGAGTTGATTGCTCATAAGAAATAATTTTTTGATTAGAAATGAGATTCGTAATAAAAAACGAAGAATTCCTCTCCGTTATTGCATCTGATGCGCTCCTTATCTTATTCAGGATGCTCGCAAAGTTCGGTTAAGACGCCAAAGGTAGATTTCGGATGAAGAAAAGCGATGTTTAACCCTTCAGCACCTTTTCGTGGAGTCTTGTCGATAAGTTGCATTCCCTCTTCAGCCAAAAGAGTCAATTGCTCTTGAAGACCTTCAACGGCAAAGGCAATATGATGTACACCTTCGCCTTTTTTTTCAAGGAACTTACCAACAGGCCCTTCTGGATCAGTGGAAGCTAAAAGTTCAATCTTAGTTTGCCCGATTTTAAAAAAAGCTGTTTTCACTTTTTGATCAGCAACCTCTTCAACAGCATAACATTTGCTGCCTAACAACTTCTCGTAGTACGAAATGGCAACGTCAAGATCTTTGACAGCAATGCCAATGTGCTCAATGTGTGATGGATTCATGTGCAATTTGTTTTTACAACAAGGCCAGATGATAATCTTCCCAAAACTGGGGAAATCATTTCATAACTAACCAATTAATTATATTGTATTTACGGAATAATTTCCTTATTCCTCCTTTGCGTACAAAGTTAAGGGAATAATTATACACTGCCTAACCGCAAACGTAATTTTTTACGCACTACAATGAAAAAATTTGATTACAAAGATAACCATTTTTCTATATACCATTTATATCTCATTTTCAATGACTAACAACACATAGCTATTACTTTCCCGACGTTTGGCATTGCCGAGAAGGACAAAGCAACTTATTTTTCAAAAGGAAATTCTATCTTTGTCAGTTCATATCATGCGTATCAAGCCAAATAATAGACTTAAAGCACCTATTTCAAACTTGTTACACTTACTTGATAAAATAAGTATCAATGTTTTTTATTCCATTTTAACTCAAATTGCTTATGAAAAAAATGACCTTGTTCATGATGCTGACGTTTGTTATCAGTGTCACGATGGCACGCGAAACGAAAAAAAAACCCGTAGAAGAAGGGTTTGTGTTTACCACAGTGAAAGCAAATCCTATCACATCTGTCAAAAATCAGGCTAATTCAGGCACTTGCTGGGACTACTCAGGTCTTGGATTTTTAGAATCCGAATTGCTGCGCATAGGCAAACCTGCTTACGATTTATCGGAAATGTTTATAGTCGATCACGAATATCAACAAAAAGCCGTTAAGTATGTACGGATGCATGGAAGACTCAATTTTGGCGCAGGTGGCGAGTTTTGGGATGTATTCGATATCATCAAGAAATATGGTATCGTTCCCGCATCGGTCATGGAAGGGCTTAACTATGGCGACACCCTCAACAACCATGGTGAATTGGATGCCACTACGTTAGCCTACGTCAATGCAATTATTACCGATCCTAACAAGCATTTATCAACCGCTTGGCTAAATGGATTTAAAGGTATCTTGACAGCTTATCTGGGAGCCATTCCACAAACATTTACCTATCAGGGAGTTCAATACACGCCAAAATCCTTTGCAGCGTCATTAGGGCTTAACATGGATGATTATGTATCCATCACTTCGTTTACACATCACCCCTTTTACAAACCTTTTGCCATCGAAATTGAAGACAACTGGCGTTGGGCACAATCATACAACGTACCATTGGACAGCCTGATGGCAACCATCGACAATGCCATCAACAATGGATACACCGTAGGCTGGGCTGCAGACGTAAGCGAAAAGGGATTCACGCGTCAAGGCATTGGTGTTGTACCGGATGTAAATCCTAACGTTTGCCCCGCCGGAACCGACGAAGCTAAATGGATCGGCATGACGCCAAAAGAACGTGACGAACTAGTTTATAAAGTGACCAAGCCGGTTCCTGAGAAAGTGATTACCCAAGAAATGCGTCAAAAAGCGTTTGACAACTATGAAACAACTGACGATCACGGCATGCAAATATTCGGTATCGCAAAAGATCAAAACGGCACAAAATATTATATGGTGAAAAACTCATGGGGTACCGAAAACAAATACAAAGGCATCTGGTATGTTTCCGAAGCCTACGTTCGCTATAAAACCATTGATATAGCCATTAACAAAGCAGCTGTTCCGGCTCCCATTCGCCAAAAACTAGGATTCTAATCTTGTTATTCAAAAGTAGTGAAGCCCTCACTTAAAGTGATGGCT
>JAJZHJ010000409.1 GCA_021804525.1 Bacteroidota bacterium
CCAAGTTGATTACATCAACCAATGTATTGATTTGGTAAAGCGGAAGTTTCCGCACGATGCGACGACATAGTGCTTCAGCCGACGGACGGTAACGATTCGGATCTTTACCCAAGGCTTTGTAAGCAATGCGCGTAGCTTGTATGGCAGGAATTTTGTTGATTTGATCTAACGTATGATGGTTGCCAAAGTCGATTTCCACCGCATGAATTTCTTTCCAAAGATCCTCATTCAAAGCACTGTTCTCGACCTGACACAAAATCAGACCCAAAGCAAGTTGCGGGCAAGCCGCTTTGATACGATCGGAAATGGAGATGGAAATCATAAATGAAATCAGTGTAAAGTGTAAGGTGTAGCGTGTAAAAGTTGAATAATGTGCCAATATACCAATGAGAATCTGATAATTTATTACTCTGTTATTCAATTACTCAGTTATTTAATTATTCCAATCCCGTTTAGCATTCTTCCCGAACTGATTCCTTGCCGACGGGCGGAGAAAAAGAGTTCCGGGTTGGAGTAGGTGCAATAGGGCGACGAATGGATGTTGTTGACTCCTTTTCCCATTAGTTGACCAAGGACGGTCATGCGAATATAGAAAAGAAACTTGTCGTTTTCTTCGCTTTCAAAAAGATTCGATACAGGAAATCCTTTGCTCTTAAATTGATCGTACACATCCTTTCCAACTTCATAGACTTTGCTGCCAATGCAAGGTCCAATGGCGGCTACAAGTCGGCTTGGATCTGTTCTAAACGCTTGCCGCATACGATCGATGGTATTCGCTGTGATGTTCTCCAAGGTTCCTTTCCATCCGGAGTGAATGGCGGCTACGGCTTTATGGATGGGATCGTAGAGCAGGATAGGAACACAATCGGCGGTTGCGACGGTAATGTAAATGCCAGGAATGTTGCATAGTAAAGCATCATACCCCTCCAAAGCAGCTTTACGCTCGCTTTCGGGTAAGGCCAGCAGCGCGTTGTCAATCAATATTGTCTTGGCGCTATGCGTCTGATGTGCGCCGATCAGGTTTTGCATCGGTATGTTTAATTCGTTGCAAAGCAATTGACGGTTGTGGTCAATGTTTTCGCGACTGTCATCGGAATAGTTACCGAGATTCAACGAAGCAAATTCACCTGTACTTACTCCTCCGGTGCGGGTAGAGCTGAAATGCCTTATTTCGTTGGCATAATAATTAAGATTGTCGAATGTGATGAATTTTAATGACATAAAAAATCGATTTCTTTGTGTGTGATATAAGCGGTTCCTTTGAAATTGGCTAAAAGTTGATTCTCTTCGTCATAAACATTGATGTCGCACGTGCAAATTTTGTTGCTGCGGGCTATCTCTTTGGCTTCGGCAGTGAGAACACCCTTTGTGCTTTTGGCAAAGTACGACATATTGGCGTTGATGGATAAGGTGACGAATCCATAGGAGTTTACGGCGGCGGCAAAACAGAAGTCGGCCAACGTGAACAGCAATCCGCCATGCACCACGCCTGCTCCGTTGAGATGATGTTTTTCAATTTTTACCTGTGCTTTGGCATAGCCTGGATGACACTCCGCCAGTTCGATGCCATTACTCATGGCGAATTTATCGGCTGTAAAGTATTGTTGGTATTTATCCACTGTTTCGTTGTTTATTGAAAGGGTGATTAGTGTCTCCGACAGCCTCTTTTATGTCTCTTTGCCATTAAGAGTGTCTTTTTGCCTTTAAGGAATGTCTTTGAGACGCTTTCAAATCTAATTTGGTTATTACAAAGAGCAAGCAACTCCCAATTGAAACGCCTCCAGGTTCACTTTCACGGTATCTTCTCCTTTGGCTGAAAAATAGGTTTTAATGGCTTCTTTCAAGGCATTTATTTCGATACCCAGATAGCGAGCGGCAGCGCCCAGCATCACCGTATTAAACGTTTTCAAATTTCCTGCCTGACGTGCCAATGCTTCCGCATCGACCAAAAGATGATTTCCTGTTTTTACAATCTCGTTTTTGATGGTAGCTTCGTCGGGGTAGTTGGGAATATTGATAAATGCTTCGGTTGCCGTAACGATAATACCGTCAGATGCCAAAAAAGGCAAATAACGCAACGATTCCATCGGCTCTATGGCAAGAATAATGTCGGCTTCTCCCTTAGGCACAAGATCGGAAAATATCTCTGTGTCAGAGATACGCAGGTGCGATTCCACAGCGCCGCCCCGTTGACTCATGCCATGCACTTCGGCCTGTTTTACGAATAATCCTTGCTGCATGGCAGCTAAATCGATGATGGAGGCTATGGTCAAAATACCTTGTCCACCAACGCCTGCAATGATGATGTTTTTTCTCATACGTTTATTCCCCAATTATTTTGCTGTTTCTTTTCGTTTTCTACCGGCAGTTTGTACGCATTCGCGTTGAGCAATGATCACCGAAACGCCTTTGTAATCCATCTCTTCTTTCAGAATCGCCATGTTTGCTTCGCTGTTTTTCTTCAACGGGATGATGGTACGAATATGTGCCTCTTCCACACCAACTCCTTTGCAAATGTCGTGGATTTTTCCAAGTGCTGCCGAGTGTTGTCCTCCTGTCATGGCTGCGGTAGCGTTGTCAGAGATAATAATGGTGACGGCTGACTGATCGTTCACAGCATCGAGCAAACCTGTGATT
>JAJZHJ010000410.1 GCA_021804525.1 Bacteroidota bacterium
CAATCCCGATCCATCGTTTTGCATCGTTTGCCGAAACGCCTTTGATGATGGCAAAGAATAGCGCTACAACAGAAAGAGCCAGAATCACATACGCTATTTTGTTTATCTTTTTATAGTTTATCATGTGCACGATGATGACAAAGCACCCTCCAATGGTTAGAAAAGCAATGTGTCGAAGTATGGGGGCAGCATGGTTCGATGCGCGAAAAGCCAGTGAACTACTTGCACTGTACAGTTCCACAATGGAGATCATGCAAAGCAAAAAGAAGACAGTCCATATTACGGGATCGCCTTGCAGGTATTTTTTGAAGAAATCTCTCATGCTGAATGGTGTTATGACATAGAACGGTTGAACATCGATAGTCTGTTATATATTGTGATCGTCTGTAAGTTGCTTTTTTGTGCGATGGGATTGTTTCTTTAACCAGTCGTGATACAAGGCTTCGTTTTCAGTCCACGCAAGCCAGCCGAAAACAAAGCCGCAAGCAAATACTACTATAATGAGAGCAGTGATCCGAGCCGGAGAAAGAAAGCTATGAATGGAAAACTCAATTCCAAAAACAGCAGACATGACGATGATGGTCAAAGCCAATCCACACGAGCTGTTAAACCATAGCATCCGCTTACGATGCCAATACGACCAATGACTGATATTTTTAGATGAATAGAATAACATGTTGCTTTTTCAGGTTGAAGGCGGTCACTTTATTACAAGCTTCTTACACACTGTTTGAATTGATCGCCGCGATCTTCGTAGTTCTTAAACAAATCGAAACTCGCGCAACAAGGTGATAGTAAAGCCGTTTCCCCTTTGTCAGTATTTTCGTAAGCAGCTTTTACGGCATCCTTCATGGAGCTTACATCGACGATTTTCTTTCCCATTTTATCAAAAAACGCATGGAGTTTACTGTTGTCAGTTCCAAGGAAGATCAAGGTATGTACTTTTTCATCGACCAACGATTCGATCTCGGTGTAATCATTTCCTTTGTCGGTTCCTCCAAGGATAAGAACAACCGGTGTTTTCATGCTTTGCAAAGCATACCAGCACGAGTTGACGTTGGTAGCTTTCGAATCGTTGATGAAGCGAATGCCACGCACCGTGGCTACGTATTCCAGCCGATGGGCGACTCCCTGGAAATTGCGAAATGAATCGCGTATGGTCTCTTTTTTTACGTTGATGGAGGATGCTGCTAACCCAGCCGCCATTGAGTTGTACAGATTGTGAATCCCCTGCAACGCGATTTCCTCGTGTGGCATGGCAAAAGTATTAGGTGGTGTGTTGAAAATAAGTTGATTGTCTTGTAAATAAGCTTTTTCGTTATTTTTGTTCTTAAGAGCAAATGGAAATCGTTGGGCTTGAATCTCCCGCTTTTCCAGCTCAGCTGTGATCACCGGATCGTCGTTCCAATAAATGAAAATATCGTCTGCCGTCTGATTGCGTGTGATACGAAATTTTGCATCGACATAGTTTTGAAATTGATAGTTGTAGCGATCTAAATGGTCAGGCGTAATATTCAGTAAAATGGCAATATCGGCTTTGAAGTCGTACATGTCGTCCAATTGAAAGCTGCTCAATTCGACCACATAATAGTCGTAGTTGCAGGTTGCTACCTGAAAAGCAAGGCTTTGTCCGATATTTCCTGCCAGGCCGACGTTCAATCCAGCATTTTTCAAGGTGTAATATATCAACGAGGTAGTCGTTGTTTTTCCGTTGCTGCCTGTAATGCAGATCATTTTGGCAGTAGTGTAACGTTTGGCAAATTCAATTTCGGAAATGATGGAGATATCTTTTGTTCGCAGTTTTTGGATGATAGGCGCTTTTTGAGGAATACCAGGACTTTTGATCACTTCGCCGGCTGTCAGGATGATCGATTCCGTATGTTTCCCTTCTTCCCATGGAATGTCATATTGAGACAGCATGGCTTTGTCGTCATCTGAAATGGTACCATTATCTGAAACAAATACAGTAAAGCGCTTGATTTTTGCCAGCACTGCAGCTCCAATACCACTAATGCCTGCACCCAAAACTACAATATCTATTTTCTCCATGTTCATGTTTAAATAATTGATTCTACCTCATTTTTAGTGTAATGATGGTAAGTGTAGCTAAGATTAATCCTACAATCCAGAAACGAATAACTATTTTCGATTCCGGTATAGCAGTAATAGGACGTTGGATAAGCGCTTGAATGCCGCTGTTACCCTGCTTTTGAAAATGGTGATGAATCGGCGCCATTTTTAATATACTTCGACCTTCGCCATATCTTTTCTTGGTAAATTTGAAATAACTTACTTGCATCATCACCGATATGTTTTCTACCAAAAAGATGCCGCAAAGAATGGGGATCAATAACTCTTTGTGAATGATAATGGCAAACACGGCTATGATGCCACCTAACGTTAAGCTACCCGTATCTCCCATAAATACTTGTGCAGGGAACGAATTATACCATAAAAAACCGACTGTTGCGCCAATAAATGCCGCCGCAAAAACCACCAATTCTCCCGCATTGGGAATGTACATGATGTTGAGGTACGACGCGTAGTTCAAGTTGCTCGACAAATAAGCCAGAATACCTAAGGTGACCCCAATGATGGCTGACGAGCCTGTCGCTAACCCGTCCAATCCAT
>JAJZHJ010000411.1 GCA_021804525.1 Bacteroidota bacterium
CGTTTGTTTCGATAGGTCCTTCTGGAGCATTCCGGCCCAAAAGTCCAATAAGCAACAAAATTCCCTAACTATATAAATATTCTCATATCCAATTCCCCGTCTTGCTCAATTTGTACCTCCGTTAATGACGTAGGCTGTTTGAGTTTACGCCCCATAACACTTGCGTCCTATAATTTTTTCATAAAGTATTTTGGTGATTCAGTGAATCCTTGTCGTGTGTAGAACCTGTGTGCATCGATTCGCCTAGAATGACAATGAACCTCGATTCTGTCACAATTCCGTTCCTTAGCTAGTTCGGTACAATATTCTTCCAATTCACGCCCGATGCCTTTGCTTCTAATCGACGAATCAACAGCGAAATAGCTAATTCGTGCAAAGTCACCTTCTAACGCAACCTGCGGAATAAAATGTATAGAAATAAAGGCAATTACTTCGCCACCATCTTCATAAACCAACAACTCTTCATCTGGGTGGGAAAGGAGTTTCTCCAATTTCTTTTTTATGAAAGCGTCAGTGTCTGGATAATCCAACTGATTTAACAGTTTCGATATTGCATCTCCATCCTGTATCTCTGCTTTTCTAATCCCCAAATATTTCACTCCCTTTCACTCTGTTCTTATTAGACAAACCGGCCCACTAACGCAACAAAAGGCAGTCAAGTATCGTTGTATTTTCATGCATCCATCGTCGGATTATAGAGTGTAGCACAAATCAATATCCCTACTCATTTGAAAAATTACGACCATTAGTAAGGCTTTTTAAACAACCCTTCCCTTGCCCTCTTTAGCAAGACTTCACGAAAAGCTTGATCGTGTTCAACTGCAAACCATTCATCAAACACTTGCCCAGAGTTCAAAAGGTAATTTTTCATAAACTGCAATGTTGTCTCGGGTGCTTCTAAAATCGTGCCCATAATTTCTGTTGCTCGATGCAACAGAGCATTAATGGTTGTCAGTTCTGAAACAAGCCCGTTTCGAAATGCCTCAGTGGCGTCAATTCGGCGTCCTGTCAAGCAAAGGTCACGGGCTACTCCATCACCGACAATCCGTTTGAGAGGTGAAAATATAGGCGGTGCCCCAAATTTGACTTCAGGGTGACCAAAGATGGCGGTATCATCACAAATTCGAAGGTCACAAAAGACAGCCAGATCAAATCCGCCGCCCAGCGCAGCACCGCTAATAGCAGCAAGTGTGGGTTTTGGAAAATGCCACACATTTCTGTGATAGATGGATGAGGAACGCAAGATTTGTTCGTGTTTTTCAGGGGAAGAAAATTCATTCAGATCAAATCCAGCACTAAATGTACCTTCAGAACCGGTAAAAATTACACCAGCCACATCGTCCATACTCATCCAGTCCATTAAACAACGAGAAATTTCTTCTCGCATTTGGATAGAAATTGCATTACGCTTAGTTGTCCGAAAAAGCTTGATGATACCAATCCTATCTGAAGTTACCGTAGTTTGAATCGTCTCATAGTTCATACATTCACCCTCACCTTGTATAAATTGTGCCGTTGCCATTCACAAGTAAAAGGAACAGCATATACCGAAAATAAGCAGCACCAATTTATATCCTTTTCTGGCGCTCCAGCTTCATGGTTGTCTAATCTATAATGCAATCTATCATTTTCTGCACATTTTAGCTCATATCGCTACTGCATATTCTGGCCCGATTATGCAAAACGGCCAATTTGATGCCAATGAATAATCATACAACGATACCCTGATCTGGCTTGTGCGAGTCTTGCCGCCGATTGTACAATAAATCATCTTGACTTAATCAACATTAACTGCGCATAAAACGACATACCTTTGATACGCCGTTGCTAACGTTGCATTTTTCTCTGTTCTTCTGCGGTAGTCGTAGTTAATTGCGGCAGTTTAGCGGTTATCGTCCCAAAACTAATCTTACAACTTTACTGATACTGCATAGTGACAACTCCGGAATATTGAGACAGGTTATGAGTGGTAACGTTTAATACACTCATTTCGCTCGCACTCTTACCAGAAGCTTCAATAAAACGATCGACCTTATCGAACATGAGCGTGCCAACGAACGATAGTGCCTTCGTACGATAATGCATCGGTATCGTCACCGTGGGATGGAGTTGGTTCATCACGTGGACAGCATCAACCCCATTTAAAGTCGCTTTACCGCCGACCGGAATTATCAGAATGTCTACTTTTCCAATATCTCTGATTTGATCCTCAGCCAATAGGTGACCTAAATCCCCGCAATGGACAATGGTCAACCCATCCACCACAAAGCGAAATACAGTATTGTTGCCTCGTTTCTTGCCGTTCACCTTGTCATGATAGGTCTTAAATCCCCTGATAAGTACATGATCATGACTGTATTCCATCGGCTCATTTACCAGCATGTAGTTGCCAGAGGCTACATGAATTTTATTGTGATCTCCGTGATTATGTGTCACAGCAACAATATCAGCTTCGATCGGCTTTGGCATCTTATATCCAAGTAATTTATCATACGGATCGATGAGAATGCGCATCCCAAATTCGGATGTCAATAAAAATGCTGATTGACCAAACCACTTAATCTGCATAACAACAACACCTTCTTAATTATTTCCTGTATGCGATGTCGCATGACTACCCATTATGC
>JAJZHJ010000412.1 GCA_021804525.1 Bacteroidota bacterium
CTATTTACAGCTAAATTTATTACTATGTAAGCGAGTATCGGATTGCGAAAGGCCTGTGCTTCCTTATGTTTCTTTTTATTTTTCATCATTTCTTTGGAACCCAGAATAACGAAAATATTATTTTTTCTAATACAAAATTAAGTCGACTTCATAGATGAAACCTGCAATTTCTCCCATGGCGAAAAGAAATACAAAGATAAATGAAATTCCTCACGCACATTCTATGCAAATGAGCAACCTTTGTACATTGTTTGTTATTTATTTCATACCAGATTACTTTTTTAAAAATGCAAAAAATGGCGGATTTGACATGAACTAACACATTAATTATCGCTGACCATCGCCATCGCTAAAAATATCCTATATTTGTTGTCGAAAAAATGTATCCTTAATTAACTACTTAAAGCCAATCATACTCTGAACAAAGAACGAAAACAATCGATGTGAGGAAAAACCAGAACTCAAAATTTTTCGCATGCTAACCAAACCCATACACCTTCGATTGACATTCATCGCTATTGCATCGACCATTGCATTGGTGTCACTTTTTTTTACCAATCGGTTGGTCAATCAATTGGCTAATGAAGAACGGCAAAAGATTGAAATTTGGGCCGATGCAACACGTTTAGTGGCACATGCAGAAGGAGATGCCGATTTAACTCTCATCATGAATGTGCTGGAAGGGAACACAACCATCCCTGTGGTAATGGTTGATAGTCAAGATCATTTCATTACCTCACGTAACATTCTTGAACCCAAGACAAATCTGCAAGCCTTTCGCCAAGCAACTATTACACGTTTAAAACACAAACATCCTCCAATTGAAATTGACATTGACAAAAACACAAAACAATTTATATACTATGATGACTCATTTTTAATCAAAGAGTTAGCTTATTTCCCCTATATCCAGTTAGGGGTTATTGCCTTGTTTATTCTTGTCTCTTTCTGGGCATTCTCTGGAACAAAAAAAGCCGAACAAAATCAAGTTTGGGTAGGTCTTTCCAAAGAAACAGCACACCAACTCGGCACTCCGATTTCGTCACTGATGGCTTGGATTGAATTGCTGAAGACGCGATTTCCTGACGATATGCTTTTGCCTGAAATGGAGAAGGATATCAAACGACTCAAAACTATTGCCGAACGTTTTTCCAAAATTGGCTCAAAACCAGAACTTAACGACATCCCCTTAATAGATGCACTCGATGGAGCCATCACCTACATGCGCAACCGCATTTCAAATAAAGTGGTCATCGAAGTCAAACAACAATTACCCGACACCGCCGAAGCAGCAATCAATTTGCCGTTGTTTGAATGGGTGATCGAAAATCTGTGCAAAAATGCTATCGACGCAATGGATGGGAGCGGGAAAATCACCATCGCGCTGACGGAAAATAATCATTTTTATTTGATCGATGTGCAAGATACCGGCAAAGGAATGGCCAAACATCTTTTCAAAACCATTTTCAAACCTGGATTTACAACAAAAAAAAGGGGTTGGGGGCTGGGACTTTCACTAGCTAAACGCATTATCGAAGAATACCATCAGGGGAAAATATATGTCAAACAATCAGAAATAAACCAAGGTACTATTTTTAGAATTGCCTTGAGAAAAACCAATTAAATTATTATAAATATGAATATTGCACTAATCGGATACGGGAAAATGGGGCATGAAATCGAAAATATTGCTCTGCAGCGAGGTCATCGAATTGTTGCTATTATCGATCTAACGACAAATGACACATTTGACTCGTCAGCGTTTCGTAACGCTAACGTTGCCATCGAGTTCACCCGACCAGACGCTGTAGTGTCGAACCTGCATCATTGTTTTGAAGCCGGGATCCCAGTGGTTTGCGGTACGACGGGGTGGACAGAGCAACTTTCTGTTGTTCGTCAAGAAATGGAGATAACCAACGGTACTTTATTTTGGTCATCAAACTTCAGCCTAGGAGTTAATCTGTTTTTTGCACTCAATCGTTATTTGGCTAAACTGATGAACCCGTTCGGTGACTACAATGTACGTATGATTGAAGTGCATCACACCCAAAAACTCGATGCCCCGAGCGGAACCGCTATTACATTGGCAGAAGACATTTTAGAAGAGCTTGATCGAAAAACAACGTGGGTGAAAGAATCAGAACAACAAGTCAACCAATTAGCCATTGCATCCGTTCGAGAGGGTAATGTGCCTGGTATTCATGAAGTAATTTATGAATCAGAAATGGACACCATAAGCATCAAACATGATGCCAAAAGCCGTCGTGGTTTTGCGTTGGGGGCAGTGTTAGCAGCCGAATTTGCCCATAATAAAAAGGGATTTTTGGGTATGAACGATATGTTGGCCATCTTCTAACTCGTTCTTATAAGGCAGCTAGTGCAATATTTACCAAATTAAGCCGTAAAAAATTTGTACAATTGGAACTTTTGCTTTACCTTTGCAGTCACAAAAATAAGGCCCCGTGGCTCAACTGAATAGAGCATCTGACTACGGATCAGAAGGTTACAGGTTTGAATCCTGTCGGGGTCACTTCAAAGCATCCTCAACGTGTTTATTGACAGACGTTGAGGATGCTTTGTTATAAATTTTCAGATTGATCTCCAACATAACTT
>JAJZHJ010000413.1 GCA_021804525.1 Bacteroidota bacterium
AAAACGCCGACATTAACAATCTCACTCCCGTACAAGCGCTCAACAAACTCAACGAAATAAAGAAGATTATCACAGGGAAATAATTTTCATCCCGAACAATACAACCGCGATGGCTGACAATCCTATATTATGAAACCAATCCGTGCCTATTACCCTATCCTGAAATGGACTGTTTTGATCCTTTCCTACGGATTTTTAGCCTACAAAATCGTGGAGTTCATACATAGTCCTGCCTCAAAAGCCGATTGGTTTGATCTTTCATGGCATCGATGGGGCTGGCTGTTGGTCACGTTGGCATTACTTCCTGTCAACTTAGGTATTGAAGCTATAAAATGGCGTTTTTTGGTCAGTAAGGTTGAATTAATTTCTTTTACAACAGCTTTTAAATCGCTTTTTAGTGGATTAGCTACTGCGTTTTTTACACCTAATCGCATTGGAGAATATCCAGGGCGCGTGGTTTATTTGCAGTCAGGTAATCGTTGGAAAGGAATCACATTTGGTTTGATCGGCACGATGGCACAAAGCATCACGCTGCTTTCGTTTGGGCTGCTTTCTTTTTGGTTATTGATGGTGCACAATCCATTTGAAAACCTGCGAAACGACACTATGCGCACCATTATTTTTGCGACAGCTACGGTGCTATCTTTTGCTATCTATTTATCGTTACCCAAATTAGTGTGGCTGCTTCGTCATTTTCATATTCATACCAAAATGATGATCTGGCTACGATGGTTAACCTTGTTCCGTACCCGCGAATTAGCCCTCATTTTATTGCTCGCCATGTCGCGCTACGTCGTATTTTGTGTTCAATTCTATTTTATGCTGCTCTTTTGTGACATCCACATTCCTTTCTTACATGGAATGATTGCCATTGCAGCCTACTATTTGTTTATTACGTTCACACCTTCCATATCATTTTCTGAAGCAGCCATTCGCGGATCCTACGCCGTGATGTTTATCGGGCTCTTCACAGCAAATGCCATTGCAGCCGCCACCGCCGGCGTGTTAATATGGTTCATCAATGCCGTGATCCCTATGATTATAGGGTCAGTTTTCTTTTCAAAAACTAAACTTTAACCTATTGTTTTTCATTATTTTATTCACCAAAAACTAAGGTCAGGTTTTTCATATCATATCTTTTTTCAAGCCCTTTTTATTTTGCAAAAAAACAGTATCTTTGCTTCGTTTCATAAAGAATCACAACAGCTTCTACCATCTAACCAACCATTATGAAAAAACTGACACTCTTGGTGATGTGCTTCTTTCTGCTGCATCACACCCACCTTCTTGCTGTTTCTGCATATCCCTGGCCGGTTGTTATTACGCAACCTGATGGTAGCAAAGTGACTGTCATCCAGAAAGGGGATGAATACATGCACTGGATGGAAAGCACTGATGGTAGAACATTGATACGCAACAGCAAAGGATTTATCACCTACGCCACCCTGAATCAACAAGGCAATATCGTTTCTTCACAAGTAGTTGCACACAACGTGACGCAACGCACTGCTGCTGAGAGTCAGTTTCTAAGCACTCAACCACAAAAGGTTTTCTACAGCACAACGCAAGTGAACACCATTATGAAAGCGGTAAACATACAACGATCTCAAGCGCTCCAAACAGCTCCAACACCTAGCGGCAATATCAAAATTTTAGTCGTCTTAATGGGCTTTCCCGATACAACCTTTACGATAACAAATTCTGCTTATAACAACTTATTCAATCAACAAGGCTACAATGTCAATAACTCGCAAGGATCTGTTCATGATTATTTCACCGCTAATTCATACAACAAGGTTTCCATGAGTTTCGACGTGTATGGCCCTTATACAAGTAAACATCCATATAGTTATTATGGCACAGATACTGGCATAGCAGGAACAGACCAATATCCTGATTCATTGGTCTACGAAGCCATTGTCGCTGTGCATAATGCCAATCCTTCATTCAATTTTTCACAATATACAGGTATTCATGTGGTTTTTGCCGGACATGGACAAGAATTTTCGGGCGTGAAAAGTAGCGCTATTTGGTCGCATGAGGGCTACATTACACCACCTAGTTATTGTTCTATCACACACTATGCCATGACGTCGGAATTTTACGGTAATTACTACACTCCGACTACCATCAATACCATTGGCGTTGTTTGTCATGAATTAACGCATGTGCTTGGAGCGCCTGATTTTTATGATACCGATTACAACAACACAGGGGACGGATCATATACCGGTACTGGAGAGTGGGATCTAATGGGCGCTGGCAACTGGAATTTTCTTGGCAACAACAATAGCGGAACCTGCCCTGCCGACATTAACATGTATCAGAAAATTCAGTTTGGTTGGGTAACACCGACAGCGCTTAATGCAGCACAGCAAATCACCAATATGCCTAATTCGGAGCAGAATGGTGTTGCTTACGTTGTAAGAACTGCTACCCAAAATGAACGCTTCATCTTGGAGAACCGACAACAAATAGGATTTGACTCAGGAGTACCGGGGCATGGATTACTAATTTACCATGCAGCGCAAGATGTGAATGATATTTTTTACGATATTAATATTACCCATCCTCAAAAGATGTACCCTGTGTGTGCATCAACC
>JAJZHJ010000414.1 GCA_021804525.1 Bacteroidota bacterium
TGGATTTGAAGCAATTGAAGAAGTAGATGACAATCATCATTGCCTGGCTACGGACGAAATGCGATGTAATGCTTCGAGAATCATGGATCGGGGCGCACCGATGTTCATGCGTTGATGACCTTCGCCGCCAGGTCCGAAAGAGATACCTTCGTTTAATCCAACCTTGGCCCTCTCCACCAAAAGTTGTTTCAAGGCTTTATCTGTCAGCTCTAACCGGGAGAAATCAAGCCAGACTAAAAACGAAGATTCAGGCATCATGGCATGAACCATCGGTAGCTCTTTTTCAAAATAAGCCACTACTGTCCGTGCATTCGTTTCCACATATAACATCATTTGTCGAAGCCATTCATCACCTTGCCTATAAGCGGTTTTCATTGCTTCATAAGCAAAAAGATTTCCATGCAAATCCAATTGAATGAGTGTATTATGAAAACGGCGATAAATCGTAGGATTCGGTGCAATGGCAAACGACCCGATGATACCGGGGATATTAAATGTTTTGCTGGGCGACATAAAGACAAGGCTGTTAAGCGCCGCTTCATCGGAAACCGATACAAAGGGGATGTGTCGATGGGAAGAATAGGTCATGTCGGCATGTATTTCATCGGAGATTACCAACACGCCTTTTCGGTAACATAGCGAGGCCAACTGTTCTAGTGTGTTACGATCCCAAACACGCCCGCCGGGATTATGAGGATTAGATAGAATCATCATAGTGGTGCGATCGTCAATTTGCTCTTCAAGTGCATCTAGATCCATTTCAAAGCGACCGTTTACTTCTTTAAGTTGATTCCATATCACGTGCCGCCCGTTGAGTTGAGGCGCATTGAAAAAAGGGGGATATACCGGCGGTTGAACAATGATTTTATCGCCGGGGGTGGTATATGCTTGAATGGCTAAATTAATTCCGGTTACGATGCCAGGCACAAAATCCGTCCATGCTGGATCAATTATCCAAGCATGTCGTTTTTCTGTCCATTGGCAAAATGTTTCAGTCACTGTTTTTGGCAACATAGTATAACCGAAAATGGGATGTTCGCACCGTTGTTTAAGCGCATCAATAATAAAATCGGGAGTGCGAAAATCCATGTCAGCTACCCACAAAGGCATCACATCGCTTGTGCCAAAAACATGTTCACACAAATCGTATTTAACGCTGTTAGTCCCTTTTCGATCGATGATTTCATCAAAATTGTAGTTCATAAAATCAGTATTAAAATCAAACAAATATGTCGTTTTTTTATCAAGTAAAAACCGTCTCTAACGATAGAAATCAATCGTATATTCTCATTTGTATAGTACCATTAATTGTAATCATTAGTCTGCATTTTGAATTTGTAAAATTAGACAAAAATCGATTATCTATTGTCAATAATGTTCACATTGTTCTATTTCCCGATTTTTCAACCGTAAACAGTTATATTATTTGCTTATTGAACTTTGATTGTGACTAAAAACTACACCATTGATTATGATTGGAAGCCTTGCCAAAGAGTGCTATTCCTTTGTCAGTTGGAAAATATGCAATGTTTGTTATCTCGTCATTTTTTCGCCTGATTAGAAAATTGTATCTTTGCACTGATAAAAAAAGCAATTTGATTTCTGTAAAAACAGATCGCTATATGACCAATAAACAGTTTATTAGGTAATTCAAAATATAATTATGGCAGAATTAAAAGAGTTGACCCCGCGCAGTGTGGATTATTCCCAATGGTATCAGGATTTGGTAATCAAAGCTGACATGGCTGAAAATTCGGCAGTTCGTGGCTGTATGGTAATTAAACCCTACGGATATGCTATTTGGGAAAAAATGCAAGCAGAACTCGATCGTATGTTCAAAGAGACGGGACATCAGAATGCTTATTTTCCACTTTTTATTCCAAAATCTTTCCTTAGCAAAGAGGCTGCGCATGTAGAAGGATTTGCCAAAGAATGTGCTGTTGTAACTCATTACAGACTAAAAGCCGATCCTAATGGCAATGGCGTGGTAGTCGATCCTGCTGCAAAGTTAGAAGAAGAATTGATTGTTCGCCCAACTTCCGAGACGATTATTTGGAGTACATATAAAAACTGGATTCAATCATACCGTGATTTACCTCTTTTGATTAATCAATGGGCCAATGTTGTGCGTTGGGAGATGCGCACGCGGCTTTTCTTGCGTACGGCTGAGTTCTTATGGCAAGAAGGACATACAGCTCATGCTACTGAAAAAGAAGCTGTTGCCGAAACAAAACAAATGCTTGATGTATATGCAACTTTTGCCGAGAATTTTATGGCAATGCCTGTTGTGAAAGGGGCCAAGTCACCAAATGAACGTTTTGCAGGAGCAGTGGACACTCTTTGTATCGAAGGGTTGATGCAGGATGGGAAAGCCTTGCAAGCAGGGACATCACATTTCTTAGGCCAGAATTTCGCAAAGGCTTTCGATGTGACATTTGCTACGAAAGAAGGAACTCGTGATTATGTGTGGGCTACCTCGTGGGGGGTTTCCACGCGTTTGATCGGCGCGTTGATCATGTGCCACTCGGATGACAATGGATTGGTGCTGCCTCCAAAGTTAGCACCTTATCAGGTCGTCATTATTCCCATTTATCGCAATGAT
>JAJZHJ010000415.1 GCA_021804525.1 Bacteroidota bacterium
AGGGATATATGGAAAGTAGGTTTGAACTATTAAAAATTGCCCTGTTTGATTTATGGCTCGCTAATGAAGAACGGCAATAGCGATAGCCTCTAGAGGCTATCGCTAAATAATCCGATGAATTATCTGTTTATAGACGAATAGCTGCTATGGCTTTCTCCAGAGCTACTTCTTTTAATCCCGGAATGGCTGTCCCTTCGGCGCGAAAAACCGTAATGTCGGTCATACCGATAAAACCGAGTACGGCTTTCAGGTAGGGCGTCACAAAATCGTAAGCCTGCATGGGGCCTTCCGAATATACGCCTCCCGCTGCTATGGCAAGATAGACCTTTTTGCCTTTCACCAATCCTTCAGGGCCTTGTTCGGTATAGTGGAAGGTTAAACCTGCCCTTGCTATATGATCGATCCATGCCTTTAAGGCGGAAGGAACACCGAAATTGTACAGGGGAGCCCCAATGACAATTATATCGGCTTCCATCAATTCTGCAATCGCTTCATCGGATAGACGGGCCGCTTCCTGAAGTTCCGGTGAACGTTGTCCAGCAGTTGTGGCAAAAGCTGTCAGATGGGTCGTAGTAATATGCGGGAGGGGGTTACTTAACAGGTTATGTTCAACAAGTACGTTGTCGGGATTGGCGAGTTGCAGTTTTTCCACAATGGCTTTCCCCAAAGGAAGACTGAAAGAGTTTTCGCCGGTTACACTGGAGCTGATATATAAAATCTTTGTCATAGCTATTTTTGTGATTATTTTATCTTACTAATTGTTTTTGCTTGCAAAGATAGTTACATTTGCTACCGAAATGACAGCACTATACCTGTGGATAGTACTATCCACAGGTATAGTGCCATACAAATTGAATGGTTATGTTTGAAAAAAGTCTTGATAAGAAAGCATGTAATCAGAACCTGATGGCAGTTCGTGATGCTTTGGATGTGTTGAATACCAAATGGAAACTGCCTATCATCGTTGCATTGAGTGAAGGCCCGAAGCGGTTTAACGAGTTGCAAAGAACACTCGAAGGTATTACGCCCAAGTCGTTGTCGAAGGAGTTGAAAGATTTGGAGATGAACGAGTTTTTGTCCCGCGTCATTCATCACACTACCCCCGTAAAGGTGGAATATGCCCTGACTGACTACAGTAATTCTTTGCAAAAGGTGATTGAAGCATTGAAAGACTGGGGATCTCAGCACAGGAAACGAATAACAGGGCAATGATATAACCCTGATAGATGATAACAACAGTCAGCAGAAATAATATTTAATTCATAATTAAAGAGATGAAAATTGGATGGATCGGATTGGGGAAAATGGGAAATCCCATGTCGCAGCGACTGATAAAGGCAGGCTATGTCGTGCAGGTGTATAATCGCACGAAAGAAAAGGAAATGTTGTTCAAACAACAGGGAATTGCCACTGCAGCTACCCCTAGTGCGCTAATCAGTGAAACGGATGTGGTTTTTATCATGGTATCGGATGATGCTGCCATACGCGAACTTTTTGGCGGAGCCAATGGGTTGCTCAAAGGAAACTTGCGTGGGAAAATCATTGTGAACATGAGCACTGTTTCGCCGTCTATCAGCCGTGAGATGTCGGCTTTGTGCGCCGAGCAAGGTGGCGATTATTTAGATGCTCCGGTATCAGGTAGCGTGAAACCTGCTGAAGAGGGTACATTGGTGGTCATTGCCGGAGGCGACCGAAAGGTATTTGAAAAAGTAAAGCCATTGTTCGATCAGTTGGGAAGCCTTTCTGTCTACGTGGGTGAATGTGGTGCGGGAAATACAGCCAAATTAGCCACCAATGCGTTTCTGGGAATCATCACACAAGGATTGGCCGAAGTGACACTTTTTGCCGAGCAGAAAGGAATCCGTAAGGAAGATTTATTCTCCATTTTAGCCAACAGCGCGATGGCGAGTCCTTTTGTAAAGATGAAAAGCAATGCTATTCTGCAAGATAATTTCAATGCCGCTTTTGCTTTACGACATTTAGCCAAAGATTTGCGTCTTGCCAAAGCAGAAGGGTTAGACGAGCCGCTTGGGAATATCGTTTATCAATCATATCAGGAGGCGGAAAAGACCAACCTGGCCGATGAGGATATTATCGCCATCATAAAATACCTGCAATAGAAAGAAGTTGTGCAACAAACACAAAAACTACTAACTGTAAAACGAATAAACATGTTTGCTAAGATAAACCAATGCTTCTCTTCTTTTTCCAGAAAAAGAGTGATTCTTTATAGCCTTTTAAGTCTGGGACTGGGAAATCTTGTCTACTCACAAGCTACGCAGCCCACATCCATGCAGACATCACCATCAACAAAAAAGGAAATCTCAGATAGCTTAGCCCATCTGAAAAGAGTGAGAGCCGAAAATTTAGAGCGTTCTCTACGCTTAAAAATGATGGCAGCTGTCGATACGCTTACTATGAGCGATTACATGATGAGTATCGATCGCGTGAATGACAAGTTGAATGACATTATGGATAGTGCAAAAATGGGGTTTGCAGTGGTGAAAATGGGACGCAACCTTGATCGTATTACGGATGACATCAGCCTTATTCGCCAGAATATGGGACGGCGTCGTTCGGGGACGAATATCAAAAATCTCTA
>JAJZHJ010000416.1 GCA_021804525.1 Bacteroidota bacterium
ATCCCTGATCGCTCAACGATCAAAGCAGATGGTGAAGATGTTTCGGTTATTACTGTTCAAGTGAATGATGCCAAAGGTCGATTAGTACCTGATGCAGACAATGAGATATATTTTCATTTGACCGGGCCTGGTAAAATTGTTGGTGTTGGCAATGGAGATCCTTCTTCGCACGAGAAAGAACGTTTTGTTGAAAGCGACAGCCAACTCGTCATTGGAAATCTGAAAGCAAAATTGGTTCAAGCAAAAGAAAGCTACCCTGAGGGTTCCTTTGATTTTGATGATTCCAACTGGCGTCCATTAACTAACGGTCAAGGAGAATACAATATCGAAAAGAAAGATTCATTGAATACGTGTATCATTCGAGGTGAATTTGATCTACCCTATTTGTCTGATAAAACCGAAATATCGCTTTGGCCAAAGAGTCTGGGGGAAGAGCAAACCATATATATCAACGGACATTTGATTGCCGATGGAATAAGACGCGACGATCCTGTAAAACAATATCTACTTGATCATTCGATCCTGCACAAAGGAAAAAATGTCTATGCTGTTATCGGGACTCCGTTTATTAAAAAATACCAGTACGACAATCTCAACACCGATCCGGGTATTATTCAGGTTCGTACACCTGCTTCAACGTGGAAGCGAAAAACTTTTAACGGATTAGCGCAAGTTATCGTTCAGTCTAACAGAAACCAAGGAGAGATCATTCTCACAGCAACATCCAAAGGTTTGTCAAAAGCAGAGATCACGATTCACACCATGCCTTGCAAGTTGCTGCCGGAAGTGCAGTCTGCAATTCAAACGAAATAGTGTATATTTAAGCAGAAAAAGAAAAGAGAATTATTATTTTAATACAGCTGTTTTTCAGTGTTTTGTAAATATAGAAAGTATATTTCACCCTATTAAATAGATATGAGAATGAAAAAAGTAGTATTGCTTGTATTTGTCCTTTTACCTTTGTTAGCAGCCGCCCAGACTCAGTTGCGTTTGCCGGCTATTTTGAGTAATCATGCAGTAATGCAAGCCAACGCCAACGAGAAATTGTGGGGCTGGGGAACCTGCACTATTCCAGTTAAAATCTGTTGTAGTTGGAATCCGACAGATACCATTTCGGTGATGCCAAAAAAAGATTGTTCGTGGGAAACAACGGTAAAAACGCCGAAAGCAGGAGGTACTTACTCCATCACCTTTATGAATGGGAACCGACACATCACGATCAGCGATCTTTTGATGGGCAAAGTGTGGCTTTGCTCGGGGCAATCGAACATGCAATTTAATTATACGTGGGGTGATCTGGATGCCGGCAATGTGTTGCGAACGTGCAAAAACGATTCCATCCGTTTCTTTCAGGTAGCATTGGGATTCAATGATTATCCGTCCGCTGATTGCAAAGGTGAATGGATAGTGTGCGATTCGACTTCCATGAAAAACTTTAGCCTGATTGGATATTTTTTTGGGAAGGATTTGTTCAATCATCTTCACCAACCTATCGGGTTAATTGGCTCTTACTGGGGTGGCACTTGCGTTCAGGCGTGGACTCCAAGACAAGTATTCAAAGACACCACGTTACGTCGCATGGCCAATGATATTTCTCCTGTTAGCTGGGCACCTGTCGCTCCTTCATCAATTTTCAACGCCATGATTCATCCAATTGTTAATTATTCCATTGCAGGAACCATCTGGTATCAGGGAGAAAATAACACCGAACGTCCACTTTACTATGGAGATTTGTTTAAATCATTGATTACAAGTTGGCGTAAGGTGTTTCAACAAGAATTCCCGTTTTACTACGTGCAAATCGCTCCATTTAATGGGTACTACGGAATCAGTGGTGCATTGCTTCGCGAACAACAAGCCACCGCATTAACGTTACCCAAAACCGGCATGATCACTATTGGGGATTTGGTGAATGACACCACCAACATTCACCCAAAACTTAAAAAAGCCGTAGCAAATCGCTTGGCAAATTTAGTTTTAAAAGAGAGGTATGAGGGGTACTCATTGCAACCGTATCAACCTCATTTTGCTGCTATGAAAATTGACAAGGATAAAGCTATCCTAACCATTGCTTCCGTTGGAAAACTTTCTGTCAAAGGAAAAACCATTCAAAGTTTTCAAATTGCCGGCAAAGATAAGGTGTTCTATCCTGCAGAAGCAAAAATAGAAAAGAACGGCACAATTGTTGTAAGCGCCAAGCAAGTGAAACTTCCGGTAGCGGTTCGATACTGTTTCACTAACGCTGGTGTACCCAATTTATTTGACACAAACGGGTTGCCGCTTGTCCCATTCAGAACTGATCGTTGGTAATCATTCCCTTTATAGAACTATGTATGCGTAAACTTTTGTTCTTCTCCCTGCTGCTTTTCCCGTTGATTGCGTTTGCAAAAGGGCATGATTTTGTTATCGTTCATAATGGACAACTCATGCGCCACGGAAAACCCTATCGCTTCATCGGGGTCAATTATTCGTATGGCCCCTTGATTGGAGCCCCTCATGGTGGCGATCGCCCCCGCTTGAAACGGGAGCTTGATCTCCTGCAAAAAGACGGCGTCAAAAACGTACGCTCGATGGTCGGTGTTGACGGTGTTTCGAC
>JAJZHJ010000417.1 GCA_021804525.1 Bacteroidota bacterium
ACAGCCAAAAATAACGGATTAACATTAGTGTTGGCGCTAAGCTATTCTTCTCGGTGGGAAATCATTCATGCAACGCAAAAGATATGCCAGGATGTGCTAAGCGGCACTATAACCGTAGATTCGATCAATGACCAGGCGTTTGAGGGCTACCTGACAACCAAAGGGATTCCTGATCCTGATCTATTGATTCGAACGAGTGGTGAGCTGCGGATCAGTAATTTTTTATTATGGCAATTAGCCTACGCAGAGCTTTATTTCACAGAAACACTTTGGCCTGATTTTAAAAAAGAAGATCTTTACAAAGCCATATTTGAATACCAAAACAGAGAACGCAGATTTGGTAAAACCGGAGAGCAACTAAAAACTCATTGACCTCTTAATGCAAGAGATCCTCACATGCCCACTCATCTAAAAACAGCTTATGTTAAAACGCACCATCTTTACGTTACTTACTTTGTTTGTAAATATAATTGTCTTTGCTCAAGTACAAGATTCCATTCCTGTTGCAAAATCAGACACTTCTAAGATTATTTTAACTCCGGTTATTCAATACACCCAAAATCCCAAGGAGTATGAAATTGCGGGAATTAATGTAACAGGATCAACCACTTATGAAAGCTATGTGATTATTGGCTTTTCGGGATTGACTATTGGTGAAAAAATCAAGATACCTGGTGATAAAATAACATCGGCGGTAAAACGATTTTGGAAACAAGGTCTATTTTCGGATGTGCGAATATTAGCGTCCAAAATAGAAGGAGATAAAATATGGCTCACTATCGAGCTAAAACAGCTACCGCGTATATCGCAAGTCAATTATAATGGCCTCACCAAATCATACATTGACGATGTTTCGCCTAAAATAGGTATACTAAAAGGTGGCCAAATGACACCTGATTTGCGCGATAAAGCCATTGAAGTGATAAAAAAATACTTAACTAACAAGGGATTCCGTTATGCTACGGTAAACGTGGTTGAAAAAGAAGATCCAAACCAGAAGGGTATGATGAGCGTTGACATCAATGTCGATAAAGGCCCTGTAGTTAAAGTAAACAAGATATTTTTGGAAGGGAATAAAGCGCTTTCCTTCAATCAAGTCGTGGGTGCAATGAAGAAAACCAACGAACCACTATTGATCAATCTGTTCAAAACAAAAAAGTTTGTAGATGCTAATTTTGCAGCTGACAAAAAGTTAATTATCAATCGTTACAATGACAAAGGATTTCGCGATGCAGCTATAGTCTGGGATAGCGTGGCCCACATAAGCGATAACAAAGTGGATGTTTATATAAAAATTCACGAAGGTCAGCGCTATTACATCCGCTCCATTTCCTGGGTTGGCAACACCATTTATCCTTCCGACTATTTAAGCCTGATATTAGGCATCAAACCAGGTGACGTATATAATGCTAAATTATTGGACGATCGCTTAAATTCGGATGACGACGCCATAGCAAAATTATACAAGGACAAAGGTTATCTGTTTATGAATGTTGACCCAATCGAAGCAAACACAACCAACGACTCGATTGACTTCGAAATGCGCATTTATGAAGGCAAACCCGCTACTATCAACAATGTAACCATCAGTGGCAATACTCATGTGTACGAAAATGTTATCCGTCGTGAGATGTTTGTACGACCTGGACAGTTGTACAATGAATCGGATATCACCCGCACAATGCGCCAGTTAGCCCAAATGGGTAATTTTGAACAGGAAAAGTTGGTTCCCGATATTCAACCCAACCCGGATGATGGCACGGTTGATATTGCATGGCCGTTAGTCTCGAAATCGAATGACCAAATTGAATTTTCTGCCGGTTGGGGACAAACCGGTGTTGTGGGAAGTTTATCACTCAAGTTCAGCAACTTTGCCATTCAAAATCTGTTCAAACCATCTACATACCGCTTTGTTCCCGAAGGAGAGGGCCAGACATTCTCCATCTCCGCACAAACTAACGGTAGTTATTATCAAGCGTACAGTGTCAACTTTGTAGAACCCTGGTTAGGAGGCAAACGCCCCAACTCACTTTCTTTATCAGCTTACTACTCCATACAAACCGGTGTAAGCAACAGCTATTCCAACTATATGAATAGTTACTACAATAGTTATGGGAGCAGTATGTACGGAAGTCCTTACAGTTCAAGCGCCTTGAGTTATCAAGCAGACCCCACGAAATTTATTCACACGTTTGGTTTATCAGCCAGTTGGGGAAAACGATTGAAGTGGCCGGATGACTATTTTCAACTCAATCTGGGTCTTGAATATCAACACTATTCACTCAGCAATTGGGATTATTTCTTAATGAAAAACGGGACTTCAAATGTTGCCAGCTTAAATGTGGTTTTAAGTCGTAACTCAATAGACAATCCCATATTCACCCGAAGCGGATCGACATTCTCATTATCAGGGCAGTTTACACCACCCTACTCACTTTTTTCGCCGAATAAAAACTACACAAACTTGACAGATGCTCAAGCCTATAAATGGGTAGAATTTTATAAAATCAAATTTGCATCAAAGGGATTTGTTCCACTTACCTCGGGTTCGCATCCTTTTGTGCTAATGGCACGTGCTGAATACGGCTTTT
>JAJZHJ010000418.1 GCA_021804525.1 Bacteroidota bacterium
ATGTCAAGATCGAATAGTCAATTACGTAATCTGGATTAACGAGCCAACCACAATTCTGGGTTTAATGGCGTTTTATCCTTCCAAATCATTAAATAAAGCTCCGTTTTCCCACCATTTTCGTCGTCAGAAAATATTCTTCCAAGCTTTTGTTTTGCAGATACATGTTCACCTTCTTTTACATAAATAGTTGTCAAATTGGCATATACAGTGCGATAATTACCATGTTTAATAATGATGGCATTATTACTTCCTGGAATCGAAAACCGTTCAGTAACCACGCCATCAAAAATAGCCCTTGCATCAGCATTGCGTGGCGTTTGTATGTAAATTCCTTTATTATTGGTTGTTACATGCTGTAAAACTGGATGAGGCTGAATACCAAAATGACCGCTTATAAATCCTTTTTCAACCGGCCACGGAAGTCGGCCTTTGTTTGCAGCAAAATTTCCTGACACTAATTGCTCTTCTTTGGTCATCAAATCAAGGGAAGACTCTTTAGTTACTGGAAATTGTTTCTTTGCAACTCCGTGAGCTGTTGCTGCTTTACGTTGTTTTGCAGCAGCTAATCGCGCGGCTTCCCGTTTTCTCTCTTCAGCTCGACGAATCTCTTCAGCAATCAATTGCTCAATCTTGGCATTCAATTCATTTGCGATTCGTTGTTGTTTAGCTAATTGTGTATGCAAATTTCTCTCTTTCCCTTTTAAAGAATAGAAAGTACGGTTCGCTTTTTCTTGTTCAAGTTTCAATCTCTGGCTTTCGGTTTCTTTCTGCACGCGAAGTGTCTCCTTTGCATTGCGTGTTTGAGTAAGGGTTAGTTGTTGAAGCGCTACCTTGTTTTCCACAGCAATAATTTCCAACGCTTGTTGTTTTCGATAATCACTAAATTCTTTCAAATAGCGTAAACGACGATACGCTTGCGAAATAGACTGCGAAGAAAAAAGAAAAAGCAATTCAGAGTAAGAGTTTTGTCGCATCTGACTCTCTTGTAATAAACGGGCATAATCTTGTTTTAGCTTTGTAAGATGCGCCTGTAACTGATCGTGTTCAGCTTGTAAGGTGTCAATGGTTTGATCCAACACAGTCACCTCTTGATTGAGATTTTCGATGAGCCGCTGCCTCAGTCCGATATTTTTACGAATAATCGCCAGCCGGTTGATAGTTGAAGTAGTCGAGCGTTGTGTCTCATTCAACAATTTATTCGTCAACGAAATGGATTCCAACATTTTTTTTCGTTGTGACTCTAATTCTTTGACACTTTGGGCAAACAACAACGAGCTGGTAGTCGAAAAAATCAGAAATAGAACGAAAAATCGCTTCATACGTGTATTTTATTTTCTAACATTAAGGATGTATGGAACTCACATGTCAACAATTTTCATACTCTTTGGTGTAAATAAATTACATGCTCGTTTCATAAAGGCATAGGTGATTAAAATGGCAATATCTGATTAAGCGAGACACGTTGATAACGAGAAGTATTCAATGGTTTTGGATGCATTCCTGTATTAACGTTCACATTCTCGTAAGTCAATGCCATTTCGGCATGTTTTTGATTAGAGGTTACCAGAAGCAGATAACGCATCGGCGCAAATTGTTGTGCAATAGACTTAAATTGTTCGTAGGTACATCGAAACATCGCTTGGTTGCTACCTTGCGTGATTTGCGTTTGAATTAGTCGGTTATCTTTAGAAATGCCGTAATCAATTTTCATCTCACTCCGCGAAGCCACCCACTCCGTCAGACTGTCTTGCGACTGAATGTGAGCAGTTGGGATTGTAGTATGTCCCAGTAAGTTGTTTGACAAAATAGCCTGTATATCAGCAAAATGAATAGCGACTCCAAATTTCTTTTCAAAGAAATCATACGATGTGGTAAAATAAGCGTGATTTCCTCTGTCAATCAACGTGATTGAATCCGGAGTTAAATCGGCGCGATACATTTCAATACCCAAAAGCGGTTGAATAGAAAGCGAAATAAGGCTGTCTTTCACCATTCTCAACGAAGACTGCACAGTAATGGTTCGCTCGTTGACAGTGAGTGTTACCCTGCATTTGCCAACATTCCATGTATCAAATTGAGGAGTAACAGGAGTGAAAGGTTCTGCTTTTGAATAATTATGAACAGATGGTGTCGTTGTTAATCTTTTAGTAGAACTACACGATACAATGCTTGTCGCAACAAAACCTCCGATTAGGACATAAAACAAGAAAGATTTGAAATACATTGAGAAAGTATTAATTATGTGGTGGTTTGTAAAATCAGTAGTTTCGATCTGATACAAAATGCAAGGCAGCTAATAAGGCTGATTTCCCTTCAGATTCTTCAAATAGCGACAAGGCCGCCAGTGCCTGCTGCTGATAAAAATCCATTCTCTCTTCTGCATATCGAATTCCACCTTGTGCTCGGGCAAATTGCTGAATGAGGGGAATAATAGATTCATCGTGATTATGATAAACCTGGCGGATAAGATTCAAGATATAAGCACTCTCGTCAGATGACACTTGCGAAAGAGCATGAAGAAGAGGCAACGTGATTTTTCCTTCTTTCAAGTCATTTCCAGTGGGTTTCCCTATTTCTTTGCTGTCA
>JAJZHJ010000419.1 GCA_021804525.1 Bacteroidota bacterium
CATATTAGAAGCAGAGGTAGCGCAATGGAAAGCCTTTGAAGATGAATGGACACCTTTGTATACCCTGTATGTTGATAAAAAGGCCAGTCGAACCACGTCCATTAAAGATAGGCTATTGGCAATTATTAATAAGACTTTGGATTTCAATCAAACCAATCACATTCTCGACCGTATTTCGGTGTCACTCAATGTTACCATAGTCGATTTGGAAACATTCCATATTAAAAAAGGAGTATTACAAAAGAGTATACGCACCATTCCACAAACTCCGATTAACGAACCGGTGACAGTTACCTTACTGCTATTAGGAGGAGGCTCCCTAGCAATAAAATGTTATAGTACTACCGGGCAGCGAGCTTCCATATACGAAAATGCCGACTGCGTGCAATACATCTATCTGGTTGGTGATGTGCCTCCTGTTTCGGCCGATGTAATTGGATTAACTAAAGACATTTCGAGAAGAGCCTCTTTTACGTTGGCATTAGGCTCTGGCTCTTCAGGGAAATACCTCTATATCTACTTCCGCTGGTATAACACCAAGCATCCCGAGCTTGCCGGCCCGTGGAGCTCATTGCAAACAACATTGATTTTGTAAGAACAGCCCACTTCTCAGCATCGTGTATTCCTATCAGTGGAATCAGTAAGTCCTTTGTTTAAAATGAAGGACTTATTTTTTGCATGTACCTCATATAAAATGGTTATATTCAGTGTTATATATTAACCATCCCTCCATTGCATTGTTGTAAAAATAAATTGAATTACATAAGCTGTCTATTCAAATTTTGCAATTCAACTACATTGTATCATAAATGGATAGAATTGTACCATAAATAACCATATATGAACAT
Source organism: Bacteroidota bacterium (assembly GCA_021804525.1). Taxonomy (GTDB): domain Bacteria; phylum Bacteroidota; class Bacteroidia; order Bacteroidales; family Paludibacteraceae; genus Microbacter. The sequence continues at coordinate 849 of JAJZHJ010000419.1, forward strand.
TAATTTGGATAACCAAAAGAGTTATTAGTTTCTTGTCAAACAAAAAACAAATGAGTAAATGAATGCAAAATACACATAATTAATAAATTGCAATAATATAAAATTGGGGTACCGGCTAAACATTAATCAAAAACGCATAAAGATCAGGTAAGTTATATTATTATGCAAATCATATAGAAACAGATATAAACAAAAGCTATTCATTGCTATGGAAAAGTCGTTCATATATCTATTTATGTGATATTTACAAAAGGTTGTCCCAAACAAAAAATTTGAATTTAACGAAGCCATTTCTTCTATTTTACTTAAGGATACCTACTTCGATGAGTCACACCTGCCAAAATGCTCCATATAGTATCGTTTTCTGATAATAAAGTACTTGACAAACGTCTTAAAGTCGAATACCTTTGCCAAGTTGATTATTGTAGCTTACATAAAATTAGCAACAAACGATCATGAAAGCACAAAAGGGGAAATGAATCGCTAACATATAGAGTATAGTTCCTTGCGATTAACTTTCTCAAAAAGTATACGTTCAGATGTTAATCTGATACGTTGATAAGGAAAGATTTAGGAAACACATTAGTATTAGCCACTACATAACCTCAATTTGTAAAACCATGAATACCTATTTTCCCTCCTCTTAACATCCACAAAGCAGTTTATTAAAACCTCCTATTGAGGCGTTCGCAGAATTTTCTTTTGCAAAAGCAATTGTAAATTAATAGCATAAGAAGAGACTATAACGAACTCGTTTCCAGAATTGGTTTATTATGGCAGAAAAATGCTAAGATAGCCGATTGTTCCCTTGTCGGATAGTCCGATTCTATTATTCAAGAATTTTGAAAGAAATGACACAAGAAATTGGTTTATGGAAGAATCTGTCTTTCAAAGAAGGAATAAAGTGCAACTATGATAATGTATAATCAATTGAACTATTTTTATACACCAACAAATCTAATAACTTAATTTTATTCGCATGAAGAAACGTTTATTGCTATTTTTATTCATATCCTGTCTTTTTGGATATGTAGGGGTGGATGCTCAGGGCTACAGAGTAACTGGCACCACTACCGATGCATCTACCGGAGAAACCTTGCCGGGGGTAAACATCATTGTGAAAGGGACTACTACGGGTACCATTTCGGACATAAAAGGAAATTACAGCATTGAAGTTCCAACAAAGGAATCGGTACTTGGATTTTCGTTTATAGGGTATAAGCCGGAATCTATTCTTGTGAACGGGAGAAGCACTATCAACATCAGGCTTGTTCAGGACATCAAAAAATTAGATGAAGTGGTTGTTACCGCTTATGGTACTACAAAACGATCAGACCTTAGTACAGCCCAAACAACCGTTACAGCCAAGCAACTTAACCAAACAGTAAATACTACCCTCGAACAAGCCCTTCAAGGTAGAACAGCAGGGGTTTACATTACGCAGAATTCAGGGCAACCCGGTGGCGGTATCTCCGTTAACATAAGAGGGGTCAATTCAATTAACGGTACTAATGAACCATTGTACGTCATCGATGGTGTTCAAATTCAGGGACAATCGGTTTCGTATGGAAACACAAGCTCATCCGACCCGCTTTCGGGTCTTAACCCATCTGATATTGAAAGTATCCAAGTGTTGCAAGGTCCGTCTGCAACAGCACTTTATGGTTCTCTTGCAACCAATGGAGTTCTTTTAATAACGACAAAAAGAGGGAAAGCCGGTGATACCAAGATC
>JAJZHJ010000420.1 GCA_021804525.1 Bacteroidota bacterium
AAGGGTATATCACTTAAAAGAAGTTACCGTAACAGCATCTTTGCATCAATCGTTCGATGATAATACGCTTTACGCTGGTATGGGGAATCCGATACAAGGAACGGAACTTGAAAAACGCTTTTCTCCAGGGCAAACGGTGCTCGATGTCATTCAGACTTTTCCGGGTGTAACCGTAGTGGGAGGACAAATTCAAGTGAGAGGAAGTCGCGGCACTCCACTGTTGATCATTGACGACATGCAATATCAGGATATGAGCGATGATGAAGTGGATATGCTTTCGTCCATGAATGTTGGTGAGGTGGAGTATGTCAACTTTTTACATGGTGTCGATGCGTCAATTTACGGGGGACTTGGCGGAAATGGTGTTATTATTGTTCGTCTTAAGTCAGGCGCTGACTTTGCTTCCAATCCGATTGTGAATGGAGGCCTTGCTATCATAAAATCATTGGGTTATTTACAGCCGGCACAGTTTTACTCTCCTGTTTATCAGACTGTTGAACAAAAAGAAAATCCAAAGCCTGATTTACGTACAACGATTTATTGGAATCCATCTCTTTTACTTGATGTAAATAAACCGTTAACCTGTCATTTTTATACAGCAGACACTCCTGGCACATATACGGTTACTGTTGAAGGCATTACTGATACAGGTGAACCTTTTCACATACAGACTCCAATTCATGTATCAGCGAAATAAAAAAAGTGAGCTTTTAAATTGAAAGCAAAATGAAGAATAATTCGCAAAAAACAATGTGCATTATTTGAAAACTAATACTATCTTTGTGGTTGATCGCTCTTTTACAGCAAGATGCGAAGTGAAACAATTCATGGTTCTTTTCTTTCAAACTGTCACATTTTCCTATGGCTTATTTCGTTTTAGCTATTAATCCCGGATCGACTTCTACCAAGGTTGCTCTTTTTGAAGATGAAAAGTTACTTTTTTCACGTACAGTAGAACATTCGGAAGAAGATTTACGTCCATTTAAAAAGATCGTAGATCAGTTTTATTTTCGAAAAGCAGTTGTGTTACGTATTTTGGCCGAAGAAAACGTAGATATGAACACCCTTGATGCTATTGTTGGGCGTGGAGGCATGGTGAAATCTGTTGAATCGGGTGTTTATGAGATGAATGATGCTTTACGCCATGATTTGCGAAAAGGTATTCAGGGTGAACATGCATGCAGTTTGGGAGGATTGCTTGCCGAAAGTTTAATTGAACCCTTCCCCGGGAAAAGAGCTTTTATTGCCGACCCTGTTGTTGTGGATGAGTTGCAGCCTGTCGCACGAATTGCAGGTCATCCATTATTTCAAAGAAAATCATTTTTTCATGCTTTGAATCAACGCGCCATTGGTCGACTGCATGCAAAAAAAATAGGGAAAAGATATGAAGAGCTGAATCTTGTCATTGCACATGTTGGTGGTGGCGTAACTGTAGGTGCACATCGGCAAGGCCGCGTGGTGGATGTGAACAATGGCATTGATGGAGATGGCCCTTTTTCTCCGAATCGGTCAGGTTCGTTAACCGGTGCAGATATTGCACGACTTTGCTTTAGTGGCGATTATACGTTGCATGATGTACTGCAGATGATCAGCTTACATGGAGGAATCGCAGCGCACTTGGGTACCAGCGACATGAGAGAGGTAGAAAGACGCATCGATGCCGGTGATGAACATGCCCGTTTAATTCATGAAGCCTTTGTCTACAATGTCGCAAAAGAAATCGGTTCTATGGCCACCGTTTTACATGGGCAACTAGATGCTATTTTGATTACCGGCGGTATTGCTTACAGTAACAAAGTGATCGATTTACTATTACCAATGATTTCATTTTTGGGTCCCGTGCATATTTACCCTGGCGAAGATGAGATGTGGGCATTAGCCATGAATGGGTTGGACGTTTTACACGGTGCACCTTGCAAAGTCTATCGTTGAGATTAGCACTTATTTGTTCCAAATATTCCAAGCTTCTACTGCTTGCTTTTCAAGCATCTCCAATCCATTTTTAATGGTTGCCCCCTGTCCTGCCCCTTTTTCAAGGAAACGTGTCAGTGAAGGATTATACACCAAATCAAACAACAAGTGTTGATGTCCAATCCATTGATAGGGAATATCTGGAAATTCATCATTATGCGGAAAAGTGCCAACGGGCGAAGCGTTCACAATGACAGTATGGCGTTGCATCACCTCTTCCGTCAATTGCGAATAGGTGAACATACTTTCTTTTTCATGTCGGGATACAACATGCGATGCAATACCCAATTGAGTCAAACCATACTGAACAGCTTTGGAAGCACCTCCGGCACCTAGAATTAACGCTTGTTGATGCTGAGGCTTTAGCAATGGCCGAATGGATTCCATGAAACCCACCACATCCGAATTGTCGCCAACTAACAAAACACGATTTTCCTTGCGTTCTATCCGAATTACATTAACGGCTCCGATAGCTTTAGCACGCGGTGTTAGTTCATCTAAAAAAGGAATAACCTGTGCTTTGTAAGGAATTGTCACATTAAGACCAACCAATAGTTGATCCTTAATAACCTCTCGCAATTGGGCTATGTCAGCTATTTCAAAT
>JAJZHJ010000421.1 GCA_021804525.1 Bacteroidota bacterium
CCATTAACGTTTTAGTGCATCAGCAGTAATCAGGAATCAATTCTTTCGGCCCAAACTCTTTTATACCTGTATAAGAATCATTGTGAAGTGAATTTCCTCCAAAGATCAACCCTGCCTGATCAGCTCCATTATTTTCAAATTGGGAGGAAGGTATGTTCACCCAATCGTGATCTACAGGCAATAGGGTTCGAAAGGTCGAAGTAAACAGGAATTTGTTTTTAAAAGTCTCTATTTCATCGAAATAGCGAATATACTTATTCCCCTTTTCAGGAGGAGTTTGCTGCATCCCAAGCGCTTTTTTCAATTTCTTATTGATGCATGGATAAACGTAATCAAGATGTCGACGCACCTTATCGGGCATATCATCATACCGATAGAAACGATTCTCGAACATCACCCAGCTAAACATTTCCTTTAACATCTCCTGGAAGGTTGCCGATGTCAGCGATTCTTTGAAAACGGATCGTACTTCACCCGAATAAACAATCAATTCGGGTTGGTTTGTGATACGGGCAAATTGCACCCGCAATCCAAATACACGGTAGCTTTCGCAATTTGAATAACTCAATTGCTCAGGTATCCATACTTCAACATCTCCTACAAAAGTATACCTGACCGGAAATTGTTTACCGAAGTACGCATAAATTGCCTGCGTATAATAAGTTTTGAGTATGGAATACGACCAACAGGCTTCTTTGGGTTCATTTTCCTTGCAACATGTCTTTTGAGTTACTGTAAATCCATTGTTCGTTTGATGATGAAAAGTTGTGTAAAGCGCTTTGGTTGTTTTCGGCAATTTCAATTTAGCGACTAAAAACGAGCAATCTTTCTCTTTGATTTTATAGGCGCCTTCTATCTCTTGGGTGGTAAAGTCGAACGTTAACTCTTTTTCCGGATGTTCAAAATGTAATACATTCAATGTGATTGATTTTTCCATAGGAGAAGACTATTTTGAAATGATATATGCAAACTCAGGATAGCTATGCTCTATTTTTTGTTAAACATTCTCTATCCCTCTATCCCTATCTCATGATAAAAATCCCCATACCGATAGTATTTTTCAACTTCATTTTTGGGATTTAGCGAATGTCAGACCACAATGTTACAATTGTTTTCTTAAACCACCAAATATTTTAACCTAAAACGTTCTTGAAATGCTTCAAATGTGTAAGAAAACACCCTAATCTGCCAAAAAATCAATGATTGTATGTTTTTTTGAACAGTTTGTGCAACATAAACCCCTTGTTTGAACCAAGAGAATTCCTTTGAAGCAACTTGGCAAACGGTTATTTCTTGGTGGGCGGCTTGACCCCTAACGAATCGAGGTATTTTTCAAAAGTCTGCTTTTCGATCAAATAGGTTTTACCCTCTTTGATGGCTTTAATTTCTCCGTTTTGAATTCTCCGATAAACCGTGTTCTCCGTTTTATGCAACAACAAACAAACCTGCTTCACATCCAAAAACTCCACTTTTTCGTTTCTAACCGCATCTTGCGCTTTAACAGGTTGTGTTGCCATTTCTGCCTTATTCCCTTTGGCAGCGTAGTCTTTCGATGCTATATTACTTTTATTCTGATCCTGAACCGTAACAGGCTGTTCCCTTTTTCTCAAAAAAGTCTGTACAGGTATTTTCTCCCTCACAAATGTGGTATATAACATCTCTTCCGTCAATTTCCAACGCACCACGCTGGAGAGCAACTCCTGTACTTCTAAATATGCTTTTGCAAGACATGCTTTCAACAAGTGAAAAATATAAATGTTCGACAACCGGTCTTGATCTGCATCGGCAGCATGATGAACTAACTCGTCAAAACGATAATTTGCAGCTTCCATCTTTTCCCCTAAACGCATCAGGCATGTGGTTAAATGCTTATCAAGAATCTGATCACGATAATAACTTCGTATGCGTTCATCCTTTTCAGAAGAAAGATATGTCAGCGCATCTTCGCAATATCCATGGGTTTCACTCAACAACAACCTTTTGTAAAATAGACATTTTTGATTGATCGGCTCTGCATAATGCAAACTGAACATCCCGACGGGTTTAATTCCCGCCACCACTTGTTCCTGAACACGACGAACATAGTGATAACCCTCCGAATTTTCAGGCAATTCAGGGTTCAACACGCCATGCATCACTTCTTCAAACAACGGAAAGTAAATATCAAATTCCATACGTGAATGATTTGTTTTTTAAGAAAACTGTAAACATCCCAATGACCCAAAGGTGCAGAGCACTGTTATATTTGTAGAAAACGTTAACCGTTTAATGCACGAAAGGTGCAGCGCACCGGAATATAATTTTCCAAACTCCATTTCATTCACCATATTGCGGGGCGCTGCCCCTTGTTGTTGTGGGTGGGGTCTACGTTTCTACAAATATCATCGGGGCGCTGCCCCTCTAAACCACTCAAATCAGAAGGTGCAGAGCACCGTTATATTTGTAGAAAACCGTAGTCAAATGAATCCAATAGGTGCAGCGCACCGTAATATCATCATTTCCACATTCACCCGTTTGTATATTTCGGGTCTCCGACCCTCGGCGTGGAGGGGTGTCCCGTTGTTTCTACAAATA
>JAJZHJ010000422.1 GCA_021804525.1 Bacteroidota bacterium
AGATTGTATCCTGCGTCACTTCACGTTTCAGATGCAAGGCAAGGCTGATTATACGAGTCATGGAGTCCACGTTGTTGTTATAAAATCGCACATTGAGACGGTCCTGTTTGATAGCTTCTCCTCTCAGTTCAACGGGTTGAGCCGCATGTTGGTTGATGACACGAATGATGCTTTCGAGCGGTTCGTCTTTAAAACGCATATTGGAGGTGTAGCGGCTGAAAAGCGACAAGTCAGGATTAGCCGTCTTGTAAAAGTGATTTCCCTGCAAGGTAACACGTTCGCCTGCTTTGACAAACACCACATCGCCATTGACTTTATCGCTCACCTTCACCTTCCCCCGCAGCACTGAAAGCCGGAAGCTCCCTTCGGCAGTAGTTTCCATGTTGAAAGCCGTGCCGAGCACTTCCACCTGTATGTTCTTTGTTTCAATGACAAATGGTTTCTGCGGGTTCCGCGCAATGTCGAACATGGCATTGCCGGAGAGGCTTACCTCCCGTTTCTGACCACTGAAATGCAACGGATAGTTTAACAAAGCGTTCCCTGCCAGATATACCGTAGAACCATCGTCGAGAATCTTCACCAGAACACTTTCGGTTTCACTGTTTTCTACCGTGACTAGCTTTGTATTATCTTTACTGTTAATTACATAGATCAGCAGTGTGGTGCCTACGCATAAAGCCAGAAAAGCAGCGGCAATCCATTGCCAAGAGGCTTGCCACCGGGTAATCGGCGCTTTGCACGTTACGTTTTCCAATAGGAGATCTTGGCTAAGGCGGTCATGCAGGCTATTCCATGCAGCATCCGTATCGGGTATCATTGCTTTGTTGTCAGGCGTTGTCATTGTGATGGATTAAAAATACGCATTACTGGTTGCGAAATGTTTCAACTCTTTGCGAAGGATAGCTAACACTTTGGTCATATCGGCCTCTACTGTTTTAACGGAAATCGACAGCTCGGGTGCAATCTCGCTGTAGGTCTTTCCATCGAAGCGGTTCATGCAGAAGATTCTGCGTTGCCGTTCGGGAAGCCGTTGCAGCGTCATGAGCAGTTGATGCTCCAGTTCCTTGTATTCCAATTCACTCTCAGGGGTGACAGCGTCGGTTTCGAGATCGAAGTTGTTCATCGTTTCCCGAAAGGACTCTTTTACTTGCAGGTGTTTTAGATAATGAAAGGCTCTGTTCTGTACCGCCCTGTAGAGATAGGATTTGACCGAAATGCCAATGGATAATTGTGCCCGCTCTTTCCAAACAACATAAAAAAGATCCTGTACCAATTCTTCCGATGCCTGCATGTCGTTGACAAATGAATCGGCATAACGACACAGAGGCGCGTAATAAAGCCGGAAGAGCTTTTCAAAGGCCTCAATGTCGTTATCCTTTATTCGTTTTACAAGAAACAGATCGTCAAGCATGGGAACACTTCAGGTTAAAGAAAGATACACATCAGGATGAACCAAATAACCTTCAAAGATACATTACTTTTTTGTTTCACTGTTAGTTAATGTCGCTTTTTTTAGCTTTGTAACGGCAGCGTCGAGCGATTCCGTCGGTGCAATAATGTTGTAAGCTCCCCAGAAATTGGGGTCGAAGAAAGCGCCTACTTTATCAGTAAATGCTTCATTTTTCGTAAAAGCTTCTTTGTAGGGGAACGGTTTCACGCCCTGATCTTCCCTGTCAGTCATAACCATTTCCGAAACCACATTGTATTTACTTGAAAAAAGACGACGTTTCCAGTCACATTTGAATGAAGCCTCGCTGCGGATATAATTCAAATAACTGATGCCATTGTGTTGTTTGTAAGTAACTAAAAACGAGAATTCAAAGGGTTTGAAGTGAAGTCCCAACGGTTTTCTGACCAACATCACTTCGGTAGCTTTGCTCAAATCGGACATGTCGAGATTGAAGACAATCTGTGTGAAGGCGAGGGTTTCGCGGTCGATATAATAACGTCCGAAATAAAGGGCATAAGGCATAGTGACAGCAGGTTTGAAACTGATTACGTATTGCGGACGATTGTCAATGGTTACAGGATCGTCCATCATGAATTCATACATCGACAGCATTTCTTTGTCCAACAGCACTTCGGGATTTTTCACCACGTCGAGTAACACGGCGAAATATGGGCCACCCATCAGTTTAACTGCCAATGTGTCGTTCTTTTGAGGTGAAAGCAGCTTGCGCCCTTTGAAGATGCGCACGCGGTCGCGGTCAATAGATTGGTCATAGGGCGATTTGTAGACATTGATCACGGCTTCGGCCACTTGTATGTAGCGCTTTCCTTTTTGCACGGTTTCGCGATAAAATGCCGAGAAGAGGTTCGGGGTTTTGCTGTAATTATCGCTAATGTGGTCGATAGCTTCCTCTACTAACTGACGCGGATGATCGGGGCGCACGGTGATTTCTTTCAGGAGCTTAGCACTTTGATTCAACAAAATAACCTTTCCATCCGCATCGCCCGACACAGGGAATCGGTAGTTCAGGTAACCAAGGTGCGACACCTCTACCTCTTTGGCATTCAGAGAATCTTTTATCTTGAGGGTAAATTCTCCATCGTCGTTGGTTATTGTGCCCACGT
>JAJZHJ010000423.1 GCA_021804525.1 Bacteroidota bacterium
AGGAACTCGTGATTATGTATGGGCTACTTCGTGGGGGGTTTCCACGCGTTTGATCGGCGCGTTGATCATGTGCCACTCGGATGACAATGGATTGGTGCTGCCTCCAAAGTTAGCACCTTATCAGGTCGTCATTATTCCCATTTATCGCAATGATGAGCAGTTGGCTCAAATTGATGCCAAAGTGGCCGAAATAGTTGCTAAATTGCGTGCTTTTGGAGTCAGCGTGAAATATGATAATAATGATAATAAAAAGCCTGGATGGAAGTTTGCCGAGTATGAATTGAAAGGAGTACCTGTTCGTTTGGCATTAGGAGCGCGCGATCTTGAAAATGGCACCATTGAGGTGGCTCGCCGTGACACATTAACCAAAGAAACCCGTTCTATTGAAAACATAGAAGAGTATATCAAAGATTTGTTAGATCAGATCCAAACCAATATCTACCAGAAGGCATTTGATTACCGTACATCGGTTACCCGCAATGTGGATAGTTACGATGAGTTCAAAGTGGAAATTGAAAAAGGAGGTTTTTTGTTGGCTCATTGGGATGGTACTGCTGAAACCGAAGAACTCATTAAAGCCGAAACGAAAGCTACCATTCGTTGCATTCCGTTTGAAGGTGATAAAACGCCCGGAAAATGTATGGTCACAGGCAAACCATCTGCTCAGCGAGTTTATTTTGCACGAGCATATTGAACAAAGATCAACAAAATCATCAAAAAGAGCAGTAGAAGTCGTCGATTTCTATTGCTCTTTTAGTTTGGTGCAAAGGCGTTTAAAGTGGGCTTAAAAGCACTTCAATTCTCTATTGTCACTTGTGTTTACCACTTTGTCTTTCAATCATCCATCCCGGGTATTCGGGCGGCAATTTGCTGACTTCGTTTAATTGTGACAACTCATCTGTTGTCAGTTTAATATCGACTGATTTCAAGTTATCCGTCAGTTGTTCCGTTTTCTTTGCCCCAACAATGATAGATGTAACAACCGGTTGATGGAGCAACCAAGCCAAAGCAATTTGTGCTATTGATGCATGTTGATTTTGCGCAATGAGTTGCATTACATCGATAATGTCGAATGCTTTCTCTTTGTTGATCGGAGGAAAATCAAAATTGACGCGACGTCCTTCTTCAGCATTGCTGTTTCGCGTGTATTTTCCACTTAAGAATCCACCGGCCAATGGACTCCAAACCATAAGGCCCAGTTTTTGATCATTTAGCAACGGTACAATCTCACGTTCGAGATCTCTTCCTGCAATAGTATAATATGCCTGCAAGGAGACAAATTTTGACAGGTGTTCTTTTCCAGATATGCCCAATGCTTTCATAATTTGCCATGCTGCCAAATTACTACAACCAATGTAACGCACTTTCCCGCTTTGTACTAAACTGTCTAACGCTTTCAGGGTTTCTTCCATCGGTGTTTCTGCATCAAAACCATGAATTTGGTATAAATCAATATAATCCGTTTTTAGTCGAGCCAGGCTTTCATCGGCTTGCTGCAAAATATGTTTGCGACTCAACCCCGATTGATTGGGGCCTTCGCCCATGGCACCTCTCACTTTCGTGGCAATAACCAGATCGTCCCGTTTCAAGCCTAAATCACGAATAGCTTGTCCCGTCAATTGCTCGCTTAATCCAAAACTATACACGTTAGCCGTGTCAATAAAATTAATACCGGCATCTACCGAGCATTTCACCAAGTCGTTCACTTCTTTTTGCGGTAATGTGCCGATAGCAGTCCACATTCCTTGCCCACCAAAAGTCATTGTTCCCAAACAAAGTTCCGAAACTTTCAGTCCTGTGTTTCCTAATAATTTGTATCTCATAAATAAGTGATTTGAATTTTTTCTGTCAAAGTTACATCCAAATGCCTCTTTTTATTCTTTCCATTTTTCAAAAAAACGTAACTAGTCAGGGTAGAATTATATCTGGCACTGTTTGTCTCGCACGAAGGAAGACAATCTATCCAACAAAAAAAGCAGCACTATGAGATTATTTCTTCCCAATGCTGCTTTGTGGTCTGCTTAAAGGAAATAGTTATTCGTCGAACATCATTTGGTAAGGACGTTCAATCAGTTCGGATAGTTCGCCCACGCCAATATTCCGACTCCTCCTGAAGGCTTCTCTGCCTCCCATGAAAACAACGATGGTGGGTACGGCAAATACGCGATTTTGTCCGGCAATTTCGGGACTCTTCTCGGTATCAGCATACATCATTTTCATTTTTGGAAACTCATCATGAAGCAAATGAGCCACTTTGGGTTTTAATACTTTGCAGACATTGCATTGCTCATGCGAAAAGTAGATCAACACGGCATCTTCCTTTTCAATCAATGCCTGAAATTCTTCGAGAGTATGAATTGTTTCGTATAAATGGGTCATGTTTCCGGTTTTGTAATGGACTGCAAAAGTAGACGAAAAAAGAGAGTCTGCAAAATGAGCGATACATCGTTTTGGTAAGCGTTCTTACATAAACATGTCCTTTTGCTTCATACCGAAACAAAGCAGAAGCCGTCTCATCAACCCGATGAAACAGCCTCTTGTTTATTCTTATTTCGGAAAGCAGATTGT
>JAJZHJ010000424.1 GCA_021804525.1 Bacteroidota bacterium
AAATGAGTAATGGATCGGTGGTAGGTTGGAAGTTCTTGATTTGAAACCGATATGGTTGTTCAGGCTCCCAGACCTGTGCGCTGAAAATCTTGGTATGTTCATCTTGTATCACACGACGTGCCCATGCCGGCACACGCTCTCCCGAACCTTCATACCAATGCATACTCAGCTTATACAACTGTCCATGTTGAATCATTTCATGCGGAAGTTCTATTTCCCAAATGCCATGTTCGGTACGATGCAATTGAAAATCAGAAAGCTGTTGCCACCCATTAAAGTCACCTATCAGATAAATGGCGGTGGCATGAGGTGCCCACTCGCGAAACACCCAGCCTGTTGCCTTGCGATGCAACCCAAAGTAAAGATAGCCTGTAGCGAAATCAGCAAGCGTGATTTTACCTTCAGTCAGCTCTTTTTCTTTATCGATGGCATGTTGATGTCTCCCTTCAATAGCTTTTGCAAAAGGTTGAAGCCAAGGATCTTGTTCTATAATCGTAAGTGATTGCATGATATGCTTTAATTAGTACTCTCTTTCGGGAATCGATCAGGATGGCGTTTATTTATCCTTTGTTAAAGGGCGATTCGTACCTTAACAATAATTTTTTTGAGATTTCCGCTGGTGATGCCTGGTGCATGACCGTCTTGTGGAAAGAAAATGGCAAATTGCCCGGGTTGCAGTGTTACATACGTAGTAGGCCTATCTTCAAAAAAAGCGATGTCTTTGGTCACATCATACGATTGTGTAACATGGGTACAGGCATTGGCAGCAATCCATCCGATAGTTTCAGAACCGGATAAAGGCATTTGAATATCAATGTATTGTTGATGAGTTTCCGTGCGTGCGGCTTGAGCTTCTTTTCCCACCATTTCAGCAACGGAAATGAACAAACTGTCACCGTCGAGCATAATCTTACCGACAGGTGCTTTGCTCAAGTCATGTTGTTTGAGGTAATCGAAAGCTTGTTTGAAACGTGGATGTAATGCTTCGTAAAGCGTTGCTTCTCCTAATGTATCTACAATCATGTTGTGAAGGAATAAAAGAGTTATTCGTCTATCATTTACTGTCACAAAAATAACCCTTTATGATTATTTCTGCAATAGCAAACGCAAAAATCGTGTCATTATTTTTGCAAGATAGGCTTTCTTGCTTTCAGTTTGAAAGAAAAGCTCCCTTTGTGACTTCGATTGTGAAGATGTTTTTTCGGGACATACCCCATTTTTTGATAAGGTATTTGTTGAAAAAAGTGTTTCTCTTCAACGTTGCTCATCGATTTTGAAGCTCATCGATCGTAAAGTTGATAAATCGATTCAATCGTACTGTATGTTGAAAAAGAGCGACAAGTTCCGGAATTGTGTTCTCATTATCGTAAAATGAGTTTGCCAAAGGATGGCTGAAGATATAGTGTTTGTGTTTAAGCCAGTCAGCGCCTATGCCATCGGGTGGAAATCCTTGCGGCACTTTCTTCAGTTTATCGGTGTTGCCATAGCGATCAGGGAAATAGGGTTCTATGGCGTGTGTGATTTCTTCCCATTCGTCCATGTTCTCGAAAATAGCTTGACGCACCGCTTTTAAAATGTCTTTTTCAGGGCTATAGATACCACCACTAATGAAACATTCATCAGGTTCAACATGCAGATAGTAGCCGGCACGCGGACTTTTCCGTCCACCACCTGCCCCCATGTAAGCTGCAAAATGGGTTTTATACGGCGTTTTGTCAGGTGAAAAGCGTATGTCGCGATAGAGCCGAAAGACGCAGCTCTTGGCGTCCAATCCTTTCAAATCAGAATCAAACAAAGCAATGCTATCGATAATTTGCTGAATATATTGTAGAAATTCGTGCTGTAATCCGGTGGCATATTCTTTCTTGGCGACAAACCATTCGCGGTTGTTATTGTCGCGTAGCTCGCGTAAAAACGGTATAATTGCTGCTGTTGACATGTGATAATAAATTAATGAGATGATTTGAAAATAGACTAATTTGATGAAAATTGAAAGGGTTAAGGTTAAAGGATTCTACTATTCAGTTTGATTTTATGCTGCCAATCAATCTGTGCTGTCGGCAGGCTCTTTTTCCCGTTTGCAGATAGCCGTAAAGGGACAATAGATACAATGTGCCGAATCGTCGGTTTGCCGAAAAGGAATCTCAGGGTCGAAAATATCATCTAAAACCCGCATTAAGAAATCGGCAAAGGAATCTTTTATCTCCGAGAAATTGTATACAATCGATTTTTGGTTGTTTTCTTTACTCAAAACATGTGAGGCAAAATCGGGTTTGAATAAAGAGCTAAGCACCACAATGCCAGGCTCAATATCGGAGACTTCATGTTGCATGAGGAAAGCAGATGAGTAGAGAAATACCTGAAAAACAGCTTTCGGACGCTTCTTCCCCACTTCACACCAAAAGAGGTGCTCGATATCATCAAACTCCACCTGATCATTTCCTGATTTATAATCCACAATCCGCGTCACACCTTCTTTGCGATCAATGCGGTCAATAAATCCTTTAACGTTGACCTCTCTTTTTCCGTCGGAAAGAGGCAATCGTACCAAAAAAGGTTCTTCGGAA
>JAJZHJ010000425.1 GCA_021804525.1 Bacteroidota bacterium
GTGGTTCCATGTTCGCAAAAAGAAATAGGATTTAGAGATGAACAGAAAATCCTTTTTGAGATAAAGTTGACTGAATCGGGGGAAAAAGATCCAATACTCGTTGGGGTTCCAACTTCATTTCCTATCTTTCATTTGCATGGTGAAACCGTGGTACTGTCAGAAAACATGTTGCTATTGGGAAAAGGGAACGGATGCACAAATCAGTTGATAAAAGTCAATGATAAAGCCTACGGAATTCAAGGCCACATTGAACTGACACATGATTTATTTGATAAATGGATAAATGAAATAACTGAATTTCAGACTATTGATAAAGAAGGATGCAGATCAGATTTCAATTATTTATGGAATACATACCATGCTACAGGCAAACAAATCATGCTTAATTTCTTGAAGATAGCAGGATACAAAATAGAGGATTAATGACGGAGAAATAGTTTCGTATTTAATTTACCAGCTTCCGCTTGCACCACCACCACCAAAACTTCCACCACCAAACCCACCGAAGCCACCAAAACCTCCACTATCACCACCGCCACCAAAACCTGAACCACCCCCTGTTCCAAAAAAGCCCGGGAAGAAAATAAAAGGTGCTCCCCCACCCGCTCCGGAACTTCCAATATTATGAAAATGGTTACGACGAAAAAATGAAAGTAAGAAAACAATCAGCATTATCAACAAAATTCCCAATCCAGAATGATCACTTTTTTTCTTTCCAAATTGATCTGCTTTGTAAATTCCTGAACATAACCCTATAATAACGTTTGTAGCAGAATCTACCCCTTGATAATATTGATTTTGTTCAAAAGAGGGAATCATTATTTGACGAATGAGTTGAGCCGAAATAGCATCCGTAATCGTCGATTCCAAACCATAACCAACTGAAATACGCACATATCCTTTGTCTGTATCAGATGTTTTTGGCTTAATAAGAATCATCAATCCATTATCAATTCCTTTTTTCCCAACCCCCCATTGCTGAGCTAATTGATCGGTAAAGTCGGTAATATCATAGCCATGCAAATCGCTCATAGTTATAACAGCAATTTGAGTAGAGGTAGAATCATTATAATTGACCAGTTTTTGTTCTAAAAGAGAAGCCTGTTGCGGAGTAAATATACCCGCCAAATCATTCACTAACCGAGGAGGTTGCGGACGTTGAGGAAAATCGGAAGCAGCAAAAATTGAAGTTGCAATTCCAACAAACAGAAAAATCAACGATAATTTTCTTAGCAAACCATTTAACTGTATATTTTTCATATAGTTATAATTCATTGAAAATACTACAATCCAAAAGAAATTTCATCCGAAAGCTCATTAATATCCTCTTTTTCATGAGGAAAATGTTCTTTAAGTTTTTCGCCGGCAGCCAGAATTGCAGCCACCAATGCTTCTGTATAAAGATTTTGAGCAAACAGCGATAACATCTTGGCAGACTGATCATCCCAAAAAGATTGTGTAACATTCTGGTGAATCGCTTCATCACCAATAATAGCCAATTTGTGACTTTTCAAAGCCACATAGAATAAAACACCGTTGTGGTGTTGAGTCTTATGCATTTCCAAAGAATGAAACAACGACAAAGCCCGTTTTATGGGATCACCTTTGCAATACGATTCAATATGCACCCTGATTTCTCCGGATGTATTTAACTCTGCCTCAACAATGGCATTTTTAATCGCTTCTTGCTGATCTTTTGAAAAAAAGTGAGTTACATCCATAGTCGCAATTTGATTTTAGTAAACGATCTATTAGAACTTAACAACAGGTGCAACCGAAGCAGCTTCCGTTGATTTGAAATAGCCTTTCATTTCAAAACTTCCCATGCCTGCAATCAAATTAGCCGGAAAACTGCGAATAGAGGTATTAAATTGCTGAGCTATTTCGTTGTACTTACGTCGCTCCACGGCAATTCGATTTTCTGTGCCTTCAAGTTGAGACTGTAAATCCAAAAAATTCTGGTTAGCCTTCAGATCAGGATAACGTTCTACACTTACCATCAAACGAGACAAAGCGCCTGATAATCCTGATTGTACCTTTTCAAAAGCAGCTATATTACTATCATTCAGTTTTGTAGGATCAATGGTAACTTGAGTAGCTTTGGCACGTGCTTCGACCACTTCTGTCAACGTTTTCTCTTCGTGTGTAGCATACCCTTTTACCGTTGCAACCAAGTTTGGTATCAAATCCGATCGACGTTGGTACACATTTTCCACATTTGCCCATTGCGATTTTACAGCTTCTTCTTTGGAAACCAAACTATTGTACGTTCCAATTCCCCAAAAAACAAAAAGTGCCAAAATAGCAACTACAACAACTAAAACAACAACTCCTTTTTTCATACGTGTATTTTATTTTCTAACATTAAGGATGTATGGAACTCGCCAAAATATTAACTCGAAAGCGTTTATAATTTCAATGTCTCGTTGAACTCGTAAACTTGTTTCATTTCCTTGAGTATAAGTCATTTTATGGCTCGTTTCATAATACAATACAATAATAGATTTCGCCTACTCTTATTTCTCTTTTCGGCTTTCGGGTTCTTTTTGCATTATCTGATTTTTTT
>JAJZHJ010000426.1 GCA_021804525.1 Bacteroidota bacterium
ACCTGTTAATGTTTTTTAACACATGGCTTCAGGAACTCTTTACAGGCAGATTTCTATTGGAACAAATTTAATATTACCGCAGAAAAATCACAAAAAAATCTGACTACAAATTTCAGATAGCAAAATAAGAAATTATTTTATAAATCCTGAATCAAAAATATTTGCAAATTTCAAATAAATTGCTACAATACGCCCTAAAGGACGATTAGCTCAGCGGGAGAGCACTGCCTTCACACGGCAGGGGCCACTGGTTCGATCCCAGTATCGTCCACCATCTTAACAATATCAGCCAGTGTCAGCAAGTATCTTGATGTATCATTCGGTATCTTTTTCTTCAGTAAATCAATCTCAATCATGATGTTAAGTTGAATCTGCTGTCTCTCCAAGTGTCTCATTGGCTCAATTGGTATCTTGACATCCCATGTAGTTTGCGGGTAACTTTGCGGGTAACTTGTAAACAACAGACGGAAGTTACCCGCACTCATGCCACTCACAGACATTAAAGTTAAAAATCTCGCCATACTTGATAAATCTTACAAAGTTGCTGACGAATTGGGACTTTTCATTGAAGTTACTGCACATGGTAGCAAAAGGTGGAGGTTCCGGTATCGATTTCAGAACAAGGAAAAGATGTTATCACTTGGAATATATCCAGAAATCTCTCTTAAGAAGGCTCGACTTTTGCGGGATCAGGCACGTAGTCTCTTGGCAGAAAATGTCGATCCAAGTTGCGAAAGAAAGAAAGCAAGTTTGCCTACAGAACCAATACAGACCATGGAAATGATTGCTCTTGATTGGTACAATAATTATTTTTCTACTTGGAGTCCATCTACAAGTAGAAGAATATTGAGTGCATTGAAACGAGATGTTTTCCCATTTATTGGAAACTTACCATTATCTGATATAAAATCAAATCAATTGCTAGATGTTATTCGTAAAATTCAGGCAAGAGGCACTATAGATACAGCGCATAGAACTTTAAAACATTGTAGAAGGATATGGCGCTATGCAATGTTAACATCCAAAATAGAGATAGATATAACACAAAATTTATATAACGTTTTGCCACCAATAAAATCATCACATTTCGCTGCTGTTCTTGATAAAAAAAGACTTGGTGAAATTTTAAATGGATTCGATATCTATAATGGCTCACTTGTTGTTAAAACAGCTTTACAACTAGGCCCATTAGTATTTGTGCGTCCGGGAGAATTACGAACAGCAAAATGGGAAGATATTGATTTAGAACAAGCGGAATGGCGTTATTTTGTGACCAAAACAGAGGTTCAACATATTGTCCCCTTGTCCACTCAGTCTTTACAGCTTTTGAATAATCTTCGTGTTGTGACTGGCAAAAATATCTATGTTTTTCCAAGCCCACGCATTACTGTACGTCCTATGAGTGATAATGCTGTTCTAATGGCTCTACGATCTTTGAATATTCCCAGAGAAGAAATGACAGGGCACGGATGGAGGGCTGTAGCACGTACATTGCTTGATGAAGAACTGGGGTTTGATGTTGCTTTGATTGAACATCAACTTGCACATACTGTTAAAGACGCTTTAGGGCGAGCTTATAACAGGACAAAACATTTGCCACAGCGCAAGCACATGATGCAGGTATGGGCAGATTATCTTGATAAACTCAAAGGAAAAGCAAGTATAATCAGCTAACCAAAAAGTTTTGACAGTATTTAAAACAGAAATCATTCAATGATTCAAATTTCTGGATAAATAATGGTTTTTGATACCCAACTCAATGTTATTGAAGAAAATATACACACTGTAAGTTGCAACTAATTTGGTTTTTCTTGTGGCAGTAATGTTAAAATCGCAGTAATTGTGCGTTCAATTTTTGATATATTTTCCTGCATTTTCTGATAACGTATTCGTTCTAGTAGCTCAAATTTAAATTGAGTTATAAACAAGTCAGATTGCCCGTCTTGTATTTTATCTAAGTCATTTAGCAACGAAGATAATTCAGCAAGACGTTTGTGATTTTTAATATCGTCACTTTTCTTGGCATCTTGATCGTCTTGCTTTAAATTGTATTCTTGTACAGAAGGCTCGTTGTGTATATCAAGTAGCATTACACCCTCACCAGTGATCAGCCAGTGAAGATTACATTGCGTAGCCTGATGAATGGCAATTAGAGATTCAACCGCTGGAAATGATGTGTCATTCTCAAATCGACGGATTGCGCTTACGTTTACTCCAATTTTTTCTGCAAAATCCATCTGTGTCATGAAAAGAATCTTACGAAGAGATAAAATCCTGTCACCAATGCTCCTTGCGACCTTGCCATTCATCAATTTTTCCTTAAAAAATGAATAAAATTATTAAGTTATAAAGTTAACATTTCAAATCTTGCCAAAAAACATAAAATACAACGAATAAGGATTAATCGTGCGAAGCCACGATGAATCCGATTGTTGGACAAGCCCAGGGGAGCTCAGATGAACTCAAAAAATGCGTGTTTTTTGGGGGCAGCGGCTATGCAAATATATTCCGGACGGCGATATTCATTCTGACCCGTATTTCAGATCAACACGCCCATCCTG
>JAJZHJ010000427.1 GCA_021804525.1 Bacteroidota bacterium
ACAAGCTCGGGAGTCGGTACAAAAGTTTTTGAAATACGATATTGACAAAATCATTTGCTATCACGGTGGTGTGTTTGAAGGCGACGGTCACAAGGCCATAGAAGAAGCTTTGGCTGCCAACTGAAAGTGAGTTTAGATCGATACTAAGAAAGTCAATCGATGAAAACACTGTTTTTAATTATTTTAATCATCATGAGTTTGTTACTATGCTCATGCGTTGGCCATACAACCAGCAATACGAAAAGCGCAACCCAACAAACTACCAAGCAAGGTGCGCATGATGTGGCATACCCCGATAAAATTATATATGTCAGCGTTACAGATAAAAGCGGTGTTGCATTAGAAATAGCTTTTAATAATGCCAAGAAGAGTGCAATTCTTCATTTTCGCGGTGCACACATTGATGTGAAACAAGATACCACGGCTTCAGGCATTCATTACAGCAATCAACATTACGATTACCGAGAATGGCATGGTGAAATTGAATTGGAAAAGGATGGAAAAGTTGTTTTTCAACATCAATAAGAAAGCAGTTTTGAAAAATCAGATAATTATAGCTTGACAATAACTGCTTTACATAACCTGCTATTCAACATAAGCTTCCTTGCCGATAATCTGTAAATCAAGCTTTGTGAATATCAAAAAAACTGTACCTTTGTCATGCTTACGATCTTTATGTAAGAAATTCGTTGTTATGCGTTTATTAAAAAATTGAGACTTTTCAGTAAACTTCAATCACATGAAAAATAACTATTGTATCATCATGGCAGGAGGCATCGGGAGCCGTTTCTGGCCTTTTAGCCGGAATAATCGACCTAAACAGTTTCTTGATTTTTTCGGAACAGGCCGTTCATTGTTGCAAATGACGTTTGATCGTTTCTCTAAATTCGTTCCTGCTGAAAATATTTTGATTGTATCCAATATGCTGTACAAGAATATGATTTTGGAACAATTACCCGACATCAAACCCGATCAGATACTTTTGGAACCGACACGCCGAAACACAGCACCTTGTATTGCGTATGCGGTACATCGCATCAAAGCCATCACCGACAATGCCAATATTATTGTGGCACCAGCCGATCATCTCATATTAAAAGAAGATGAGTTTCAATCAGTGATTCTCAAAGGGCTTGATTTTATTGAGCACAATGACAGCCTGTTAACCTTAGGCATGAAACCTAACCGCCCTGAAACAGGCTATGGGTACATTCAAATTGCAGATGGAGACGGTGAATTACGAAAAGTGGTGACTTTCACCGAAAAACCGAATCTTGAGTTAGCAAAAGTTTTCCTCCAAAGTGGTGAATTCTTTTGGAATTCAGGTATTTTTTTATGGAATCTGCAAGCCATTGATAAAGCATTTGATCGACTGTTGCCCGAATTATATCAAAAGTTCTCGCAACGTCCCGATGTATTTAATACCCCTGAAGAGCAAGAGTTCATAAACGAAGTATTTCCTTCGTGTCACAACATATCCATTGATTATGGTATCATGGAAAAGGCCGACAACGTCTATGTGTTGACAGCAGAATTTGGTTGGTCTGATCTGGGCACTTGGGGTTCGTTATATGATTTGGCGGACAAAGACGAACATCAAAATGTAACATTGCACTGCAAATCGAAATATTACAATAGCGAACGAAATATTATAGCATTAGAAGCAGGAAAGTTAGCGGTTCTCGATGATTTATCAGACTATATTGTTGCCGAATCGGCCAATGTTTTGCTCATTTGCAAAAAAGAAAACGAACAGAGAATCCGGCAATTCGTAGCAGACATTCAGGTGAATTATGAAGGTGAATTTATATGATCTTTGACGCAACTTCTTACCAGTAAGTTTATGAAGAAAACAACTTTTATGTTAGCGCTTTTAGCGTTTATCACGATTTCCTGCAATGAACATTCGAAAACAAAAGAGCCGCTTATTGAAAAACCTATTATCAACGTGAAAAATGGACTTATGACGCCTGAAGCTTTATGGGCTTTTGGAAGGGTGGGCGAAGTGGCTGTTTCGCCTGATGCAAAAACGATTGTCTTTAGTGTGCAATATTTTAATATTGCTCAAAACAAAGGAAATGCCGAGTTGTACACCATGCGTGTTGATGGTTCTGATTTGAAACAAATCACGAAAACCTCCAAAAATGAAAGTGATCCCTCGTTTAATCCAAACGGGAAACGTATTGGATTCTTGTATCCTGACAAACAAGGAGATGATCAATTGTTTGAAATGAATTTAGATGGCTCAGATCGGGTACAAATTTCTGATATTAAAGGAGGCATTGAAGGCTTTCGATATTCGCCTGACGGAAAGAAAGTAATGTATATCCATTCAGTGAAACGAATAAATCCATTTGAACGACTTTATGCAGGGCTAAAAAAGACGACAGGCCGTATTAATGATGATTTGATGTATCGACACTGGGATCAGTGGGTGGACAGTTATCCTCAACCTTACGTAGCCGATTTTGATGGCAAAAAACTAACCAATGATTATGATCTGCTTGAAGGTACTCAATATGAATCACCGATGCGCCCATTTGGCGGAATGGAGCAA
>JAJZHJ010000018.1:0-9244 GCA_021804525.1 Bacteroidota bacterium
TCTAGAAAAAAGTCTTCAATATTATCGCCATTTAGTTGCTCTGACAGAAAATACATATCTGTATGCAAATAGTATGCAAACCAGTCAACGGCGAATTCCAATAGGAGGAAGCGGAGGAAAAAATAACACATGGAAAGAAATACTTCCTTATTTTGAAACTGAATTACAGAATTTCAAAAGGAATATTGCGTATTTACAAGAACATGGCAATACTATTTTAAGCGATACAATAGTATTAAAGCCTGCCGATGTAAAACTATTAGATAAAAATCTGCAAACATATTCTCTGACGAAAAATGCTAAAATATTCGCAGATAAAAACATGGTCATTGACACTGTTGCTAATGAATTAAGCGATCTTAAAGCCATTCAGTTTGACTTGAAACATCAGCTTGCTGACGGAACCTCTTTTACATTTGAAAGCAAGCATCCTGTTAGTGTTTTGGTGGGATATTTTAATTCTGAGCGGAATGAATTTGCAAAACCCCCAAAGCTAGAAACCGATGCTAATGCGAATGATTTTGGTCAGGCCGATGTCAAAATTGCCAATGCATTGGAAGTTCACGGACAGTTATCTGTCAATGTTCACACATATACTTTCCCCAGTGGTATCCATACGTTATCATTAGGAAAAGGAGCATTAATGGTATTAGGCTTCATCAATGCATCTCAGAAAATCAATTTTCATGATGATGGCATGGGTAGCAATACGAAAACGCGTAATATTGATTGGCTATTTTATTAATTCTGTTGTTGAGAAGAAATAGTATGAAACGAGCATGTAAATTATTTACATTCAAGAGTATGATAATGTTTTTATGCGAGTTCCATACGTCCTTAAACAAAAAAAATATTATCGTATAAAACGAACCATAAAATGACTTATACTCAAGGGAATGATTATTTGCGAACCAACGGTCAACGACCAAAGGGAGTTAATTCCATACATCCTTAATGTTAGAAAATAAAATACACGTATGATACGACTTTATATAGATGAGTCCCGAATTATGACTGAGCGGAATGGAATAATAACTGAACGGCATTAAGGAATAGCCATTATAAGCGGGAATAGTTGTAAAATATAAAATATCAATTTATTAAAAAGGAAATAATTCCTAGTATTCACTTAAACCGAGACAATGAAGAAATATTTGGTTATATTCATATGCGCCACCTTTTTGCATATACACGCTATGGAAGTACCCCAAAGGGTTCCTCTACAAGTCATGCAGACAATATATCAGAAAGTAAAGACTCCCTATAAATTTGGTTTAGTATTAGCACCGAAAAACAATCATTACAAAATAGATTGTCCTACGGTATTTCACGTGAAATCAAAATGGTATATGAGTTACCTCATTTATAATGGGGAGAAAGGGAAAGATGGACGGGGCTACGAAACTTGGCTGGCAACAAGTAATGACCTTTTACATTGGCATACATTAGGGCGAATTCTGGCCTATCCAAAAGGGAATGTTTGGGATGAAAACCAAAGAGCAGGATACATTGCCTTGATCAATTATAAATGGGGAGGAAATTACCACGCCCAGTTGTTTAATGGGAAACATTGGATGTCATATTTTGGAGGGAATACCAGAGGGTACGAAATGGGAACTCTTAAAGAAGGTATGGCCTTTACAACAGGAGACATTGCCAAAGCTCATGAATGGAACACATTAGGGCATCCTATACTATCACCTACAGACTCTGACAGAGGATGGTGGGAGGATGTTACACAATATAAATCAACAGTGCTTTGGGATAAATCAAAAAAATTAGGATATCCGTTTGTGATGTACTACAATGCAGGAGGGATCGATCCCATCAATAAAGTTAAAGCAGAACGCATTGGTATTGCGTTGTCCAATGATATGATACATTGGGTACGTTATGAACACAACCCGATTTTTACGCATGCCGAAGGAATCACAGGAGATCCTGTGATTCAAAAAATAGGTAAAGTATATGCAATGTTCTATTATAGTGCTTTCCGTAAGAGCCGTCCATATAAAGCATTTAATACATTTGCATGCTCTTACGATCTCGTTCATTGGACTGATTGGACAGGTCCCGATTTAATCATTCCAAGTGAACCATATGATAATTTATTCGCTCACAAATCATATGTAGTCAATTGGAAAGGTGTAGTTTATCATTTCTACTGTGCCGTTGACGTACACAATCAGAGAGGAATTGCAGTAGCGACATCTAAAAATATGGGAACGAGCACTGTAGAGTTTCCAAAACCTGACGAATCTACATTCAGAAAAAAGCTTTCGCTTGACGCCGATTGGTTAACCGCAGAAAATGACACAAATAGAAATGCATATGACGGCTTTGAAAATCCGGCATACAAACCAATAAGATGGCAGCATGTAGATGTCCCTCATAATTGGGACACCTATCAAGGAACCCGTCGTTTAAAACATGGAAATAAACATGGATATGCGTGGTATAGAAAAAGCTTCGAAATTAAAAATCAGGGAACAGACAAAGAATATTTTTTATACTTTCAAGGTGTGGGTTCATACGCAACCGTTTGGTTAAATGGAAAGAAAGTTGGATATCATGCAGGTGGACTAACGACCTTTACAATCGATGTGACTAAAGATATTCGTTTTGATACAACTAATGTATTGGCCGTTAGAGCAGATCATCCGGCTATGATTACAGATTTGCCTTGGGTGTGTGGAGGGTGTTCTTCTGAATGGGGATTTTCCGAAGGTTCAGAACCTATGGGAATCTTTCGCCCTGTGACTTTAGTAGTAACAAACCCAACACGCATCGAACCCTTTGGAGTACACGTTTGGAATGATATTCCTGTAAATGGGCAGAATCCTCATTTTGTATTACACATGAAAAGTGAAGTAAAAAACTATGGTAATCAAACATCTCATATCAGCTTAATCAGTAAATTGGTGAATGAGGATGGTCTGCAAGTGGCACGGGTAACCGATACATTAACACTAGAAGGAAATGAAAGTAAAACCATTCGTCAAGATACAAAAGAAATTGTGAATGCACATTTGTGGAGTATTTCCGATCCTTATCTATATCACCTGATCACGATGATTAAGGAAGACGGGAAAGTCATTGATGAAACGACGACCGATTATGGATTTCGCTGGATTAGCTGGCCCAAAAACAACCCTTCCCATAGCCCTTGTTTTTACCTTAATGGTAAACAGGTATTTATTAACGGAATAGCAGAGTACGAAGATAAATTAGGCGATAGCCATGCTTTTGACACTACAGAAATTACTGCACGGATTCATCAAATTAAATCGGCTGGCTTTAATGCATTTCGCGGAGCACACCAGCCACACAATTTATTATATCAGGACTTACTTAATAAAAATGGATTGCTATTCTGGTCGCAGTTCTCTGCTCATATCTGGTATGATACGCCTGAATTTCAAATGAATTTTCTCAATAATCTAAAAGAATGGATCAAAGAACGGCGCAATTCTCCTTCAGTAATTCTTTGGGGACTACAAAATGAAAGCGTATTACCCTATGATTTTGCGAAGCAATGCACTGCCATCATTCATCAAATGGATCCAACTTCCCCGTCACAAAGACTAGTTACAACATGTAATGGCGGGACAGGGACAGATTGGAATGTAAGCCAAAACTGGTCGGGTACTTACGGAGGAAATCCATATCAATATGGGCAAGACCTAAAGAAAGAATACCTTAATGGAGAATATGGAGCATGGCGTAGCATTGACTTGCATGCAGAAGGCCCTTTTAATTTTAACCAGAATGGCATTTGTAGTGAGGATAGAATGGCGCAGTTGCTGGAACTGAAAGTCAAATTGGCAGAACAGGTAAAAGATAGCGTTTGTGGACAATTTCTTTGGGAATATAATTCGAATGATAATCCCGGCAGAATTCAAAATGAAGAAGGTTATCGGGACATTGACCGCATTGGTCCTTTTAATTACAAAGGACTATTTACCATCTGGGGTGAGCCTGTTGATGCATACTATATGTACTGCTCCAACTATGCTCCTGCAAAAACAGAACCCATGGTATACATTGTATCCCATACATGGAACAACCGATGGACAAAACCGGGCATTAAAAGCGGAATCATTGTTTATTCCAATTGCGATGAAGTAGAACTATTCAATGATGTGCGTACCATATCGTTAGGTAAGAGGTATAAGCATGGGATAGGAACACATTTTCAGTGGAACAATGTCAATATCAAATATAATGTTTTGTATGCTGTGGGATATATCAATAATAAACCAGTAGCTGAAGATTGTATTGTCTTAAATCATTTACCTAAAGCGCCTCATTTTTCCAGATTATACAGTGGTGCCAAAAACATCACCAAACCCGCAAAAGGCTATCACTATATTTACAGGGTCAATTGCGGAGGACCAGATTATATTGATATAAATAACAATAAATGGTTGTCAGACAGACATTTAACTAGCAATAAAGCTTGGGGATCATTATCATGGACTGATGATTTCAAAGATTTGCCTGCATTCCTTGCTTCTCAAAGAGAAACCAAAGATCCTATTTCCGGAACACGAGACTGGAAATTATTCCAATCATTTCGATATGGTCTAAATCGTTTAAGATACAAATTCCCTTTGCCAAATGGAAAATATCGTGTAGAACTCTATTTTATCGAACCGTGGTATGGCATTGGAGGAGGTATCAATTGCACTGGTTATCGCGTGTTTGACGTAGGAATCAATGGTAAAACAGTCATCAAATATCTCGATATCTGGAAAGAAGTCGGATGTGATAAAGTATTAAAGGAAGTCGTCCCCGCCCAGGTTACTAATGGGGTGTTAGAAATCAATTTTCCAAAAGAATCAGCCGGACAAGCTGTTATATCGGCAATAGCCATAGCATCACAGAACAAAGCCATCAAGGCAGCTCCATCTTCCACTTCCATAATGACCGATGTAAAAGGTGGAATACCCGGCACATGGTTGGAACCTAATGCTTATTTTCCAAAAATACTTCCGATAATGTATGGAGCAGAATGGATAAGACCAAAGCACAAAAACCATACAATGAGTTTTGTAGTGACTTCTGATGCCAATATTTACATTCCAAACGATACGGATTATATAAAACACTTTTATAAAAAAGGGGATACCGTAATTACACCAGGAAATAAATGCTTGGCAGTTCTGCCACAAATCCATTGGCCTAAAGAAGAGAATGTAAGGGCAGTAGCAACTTATACCAGTCAAACAGCAGAATTACAAGGTAATTGGAAGAAATCTATCTATAAACAAGATTCCTGTGTGGAAGCTTCAACAGAAGGTCAACACAGTATTACATGGACTGTTACTACGGGACTTGCCAACATTTACGCATTACGGTTTATCTATATGAACCTCAATCCAACCACAATAGATGCAACTATCACGATAACAGATGCAAATGGACAGATTGTACATAATGATACCTTGCATTTTCCTCCTACCCCTCATAAATGGAAGCTTCTCAACACATCAACTGAAACTTTTATTAATGCCGGTCATTATACAATCAAAATCAGTGGACAACATTTGCAAGGACTATATTTAAACACATTACAAATACAATAAAATTCTAACTTAATGAAGCACTTAACTTTATTATTTTGCCTATTCCTGGTTGTAACTGTATCATCTGCAAAACAACATGATTGGGAAAATGAAGCTGTATTGGAGATCAACAGAGAGGCTCCCAGGGCTGATTTCATCCCATATCAAACAGATAAACAAGCTCTGCTTGGTATTCGAAAAGATTCACCATGGTACATGTCACTCGATGGCAATTGGGATTTTGATTGGGTACCTCGACCTGAATTGCGTCCTCAAAATTTTTATCGTACTGATTTTAATGATTCTCATTGGAAAACAATCCCCGTACCTTCAAACTGGGAAACACAAGGATATGGAACACCAATTTATGTAAGTTCGGGTTATCCGTTCAAAATAGATCCTCCCTTTGTGACAAGTACTCCACCAGTTAAATATACCACATATAAAGAAAGAGATCCGGTCGGTTCGTATCGTCATCTGTTTCAACTCCCTGATTCATGGAAAGGACGTAAAGTTTTCATACATTTTGCAGGCGTACAAAGTGCCTTTTATGTATGGATCAATGGAATAAAAGTCGGCTATAGCCAAGGAAGCATGGAAACTTCCGAATTTGACATTACAAAATACTTAAAGCCAGGTGAAAATCTTCTGGCTGTACAAGTGTTTAAATACAGTGATGGCAGTTATCTAGAAGATCAGGATATGTGGCGGCTAGGAGGTATCTTCCGGGAAGTTTATCTTTTTTCTACCGACAATGTGAATATCTCAGATTTTGCAGTACGCACCATTTTGGATAAAAACTACAAAAATGCCAAATTGAAAATCTATTTAAAACTGGCATCATACTTAAAAGACACATTAAGAGACTGGAGCGTACAGGCTCAACTCTATGATGCAAACAATCATCCTATCTTTAAGGAACCACTTTCACATGATGCTGCGTCTATTCTGAATATAGCATACAATCCCAAAATCATGAATGTTCGCTACCCTCAACGGGGAAGTGCGAAATTTGCATGGTTGCAAGCCGAAGTAACTGATCCTGCAAAATGGACAGCAGAGACACCAAATCTATACACGTTGGTTTTAAGTCTAATAAATAAAAATCAGAAAACAATTGAAGCGGTAAGCTGTAAGGTTGGGTTCCGTAGCCTAGAAATAAAAAACGGACAATTCTTAGTGAATGGGAAAGCCATTCGTTTACGTGGCGTAAATCGACATGAGTTCGATCCTGCAACAGGCAAAGCCATTAGCTATGCAAGAATGGTACAGGACATAACGCTCATGAAGCAAGCAAATATTAATGCGGTACGTACATGCCACTATCCAGACAATCCTGAATGGTATGATCTATGCGACCGATATGGCATATACGTAATGGATGAAGCTGATATTGAGGAACAAGGGGTACGGGGAACATTAGCGAATGACCCTCAATGGTGCGCTGCGTTTCTCGATCGTCCAATACGTATGGTTTATAGAGACAGAAATCATCCAAGTATCATTTTGTGGTCAATGGGAAATGAATCAGGCTACGGTCCCAATTTTGCGGCAATATCAGCTTGGATTAAAGACTTCGATCCAACTAGGTTTATTCATTATGAAGGCGCTCAGGGCAAACCTAAAGATCCACCGACCGTGGATATCATTAGTCGTTTTTACCCAAGAGTCTGTGAACCCTATTTAAATCCTGATATTCCAGACACATCTGATGCAGAACGTCCTGAAAATGCACGTTGGGATCATTTACTAACCATTGCCGAAAACAAAGACGACGATAGGCCTGTTTTGGCTAGTGAATATGCTCATGCAATGGGTAATGCAATGGGAAATTTAAAAGAATATTGGGATGAAATCTATTCTAATCCACGTTTATTAGGTGGGTTTATCTGGGAATGGGCTGATCAGGGTTTATACAAAACTGCACCAAATGGAACTCGATATATTGCCTATGGAGGTGATTTTGGTGATTATCCAAATCTTAATGCGTTTTGTTTAAAAGGAATCGTATTTTCAGACCGGACAACAACACCAAAATATTATCAGGTAAAAAAAATCTATCAACCTGTTTCGATAGAAATGGGAGATGATACACCAGGACATACCACTGTATGGATTACAAACCGCAATTCTTTTATAAATCTCAATCAATATGAAGCTGACTGGGCGGTTTATTGTAATGGGCAAACAATTCAATCAGGAGTATTGTCTCCGACAGATATTCCACCCAGCGAGCGCAAAGAAATTCCGGTACCGGTTCAACCCTTGAAACATTTAGTTCCTGGCGGCGATTATCAATTGCGGGTTAGCTATAGTTTAAAGAAAGACGAGTTATGGGCATCACGAGGGTTCGAATTCGCTTTTGACCAAATGAAAATGCATATAGCCACTCCGGCAGTACCGGCAGAAAAGCACCACGGAAAATTATATTGGAAACAATCAGGAAACAAAATCTTATTTCATGGGCAATCATTCTCTGCTGTGTTTAATTGCAAAGTTGGGTCCCTTACTTCGCTGATATACAATGGAGAAAAAATGATAGTCTCTGCTCCAATTTTCCAAGGATTCCGAGCTCCTACTGATAATGACCGTGGATTTGGAAACTGGTTGGCTAAAGACTGGGCAAAAGCAAGATTAGATAGCTTATGTCGTATTGTAGATAGTTGTTCTATTATTGCAAAAGGACATAGTTTTGTAAAGATAAAAACCGTAGCCAGAAGTTTAGCTAAATCAGGTTATTTCGTTCACAAAGCAATCTGGACAATTTATGGGGACGGAACCATTGTGATGAATAATGCTTTCATCCCAATGGGAAATTTACCCTCCCTACCCCGGTTGGGCGTGGTGATGTCTCTCAATAAAAATTTGGAACAATTTGAATGGTATGGTCATGGCCCTTATGAAAATTATGTTGACAGGAAAGAAAGCTGTCCTATGGGAATTTATAAAAGCACTGTCACTGCTCAATATGTTCCATACCCACATCCACAAGAGACAGGAAATAAGGAAAATGTTCATTGGCTGCATCTTACCACGAAAGATGGGCAAGGCATAGCTATCCTTGCTCTTTCAAAAAACATGTCGGCTTCTGCATTACACTTCACTGCAAATGACTTATACAAAGCAACGCACGCTTATTTATTAAAGCCTCGGCCAGAAGTCGTGCTTTCACTTAATGCAGCGATGTTGGGACTGGGAAACAGTAGCTGTGGTCCAGGCGTTTTAAAGAAATATGCTATCGATCAAAAAGAATATCATTTACAGTTTGAAATAAAGCCTTATTTGAGAAAACACAACTAACAACTTAATGTTTCAAATTAGAATTTACAGATGTCAGAGAAAATACTGATTAATGGATATTAAACAAGAAAACAAAACTCACACATCATATTAATCTCAAAGTGAAATGAGCATGAAGAAATGTAATATTAAAACAAGGAATACGGAATTCCCTTGTAGATAAAAGAAAATACAAATTTCTTAACATGCCATCATTGTGAGATATTTATTGCGAATACACATTTATAAAAATAAAAGGTGAAAACAAAAAATGCATTTTTAGCCACTATTTTATGTGGAATGATGTCAGCAACATTGGCTCCGACAGCACAAGCACAAACGTGTAGCGATCCTTTTACGGGTAGCGTCGATGTAGTAAGGTCATATATCTGGCGTGG
>JAJZHJ010000018.1:9254-10596 GCA_021804525.1 Bacteroidota bacterium
TTTTTAGCCACAATTTTTTGTGGCATTTTGTCAGCAACACTAGCTGCTCCGGCAGCACAGGCACAAACGAGTAACGAGCCTTTTACGGTTAGCGCCGATTTAGTAAGTTCATATATCTGGCGTGGCGTTTATCAGGAAGACAGTAAAGGCGGAACTCCCAATATTCAACCTGCCATAACGTACACAAATGGAGCATTTTCAGTCGGAACAAATGGATCATCTTCTTTTTCGGGACAGGTGAAAGAAGTGGATCTTTTTGCAACACTTGCTATGTCAAAAGAATTTTCTTTTACAGTGTCAGATTACAATTGGTTCTTCAACAGAAATTATTTCAACTATCTATCGCATTGCACAGATCATATTTATGAGGCAACACTGGCTTATGCTGGTATAAATGAGTTTCCAATGAGCGCGTCAGTGAACACGATGTTTTATGGTGACGATAAAAATGCCAACGGGAATAATGCTTATTCTACCTATGTGGAATTGGGGTATCCACTCACTCCTATGGTAAAGGCATTTGTGGGCGCGTCTTTAGTAAATAGTCCAATGATATATGGTAATTCAAGTTTTGCGATGATCAACATCGGGCTGAGAGCAACCAAAATCGTGAAAATCTCCGATACGTTTTCTCTGCCCGTTTACGGCATTCTTGGATGCAATCCACAATCAGGGAAAGCTTTTCTAGTGGCTGGCTTTACAATTTGATAATAAAACCGTACAGATCACAACTTAATAAACATAATAAATCAATAGATTCAATAAGATAATTAAAGTTCAACAAATATCAAAATCAACAAGCAATGAATAAATTAAAGTTAGTATTAGCATTTTCCATATTGACGGTTTTGTTGCATGCCGAAATCAGGTTGCCACACATTTTTTCCGATAATATGGTATTTCAACAACAAACAAAAGTGTCAGTTTGGGGTTGGGCCAAACCTCATGCAGTGGTAAGAATTTCTCCTTCGTGGGATAATGTACATTATGAAGTAAAAGCTGACCGAGATGGAAGATGGAGAACTAAAATTGCGACTCCTATAGCAGGAGAAACTCCTTACCAGCTTATAATAAGCGATGGCAACCCGTTAATATTAAAAAACATACTTATTGGTGAGGTTTGGTTATGCAGTGGACAGTCTAATATGGAAATGCCAATGAAAGGATTCAAAAATACACCTGTATTACATGGCAATATAGACATTTTAGAATCCAAAAATCCTCAAATCAGACTGATTACGGTAAAACGAAACGATCAACTACAACCTGTGGATGATATAACTGGTTCATGGAAGGAAGCAACTCCCGAAGTAGTAAGTAAGTTTAGCGCTACAGCTTATTA
>JAJZHJ010000428.1 GCA_021804525.1 Bacteroidota bacterium
AACCTTCGATGTGATTATTCAGCCGGAGAGTTTATGGGAATAGTAGGGATCGGATTGTTACTTACCATTGTGACTATTGGCATTTATGCACCCTGGTTTATAAGAAACATACAACGATACTTAATTGACAATACCAGTTATAAGGAAAACAGGTTCGCATTTAAGGGAAAAGGAGGAAAATTGTTTGTCATTATCTTGCTTTCTCTGTTCATACCCATGATTGTTGTTGGGATATTTACAACAAAAGTATTCGGGATCGTTATTAAAAATGAACCAATCTTCATTCAAGGCATATATAATGCAATCGTTTATATCATTATGATACCGTATATCTATTACATCTATAAATGGTCGGTTGATGTCACATATAAAGGGTATCATTTCAAATGGGACACGAAATTCTGGCCTTCAACAGGCAAGATAGCTTACGAATTAATCCTGTCGATGATCACGTTTGGCCTTTATGCCCCGTTAGCATACGTGCGACTCTATAAATACTTCATAGAGAAAACAAAAAGCAAAACGGAAGGAACACCAAAAATTCAATTCAATTATGACATCGATCAGCAAAAAGACTATCTATTCATTTTAGTCCAGACACTATTGACCGTTATCACACTGGGAATTTATTTCCCATGGTCTTTTTGCAAAGTATCACAAAGAATTTTAGAGAAAACATCCATGGAAAAAATGGACGAATAGTCATCATATTATAAGGGGAAAAAACAAAAAAGAGACTCGCGGGGTGGCTCTGACAATGCATCCCGCGAGTTAATGAATAGAAGAAAAGAGAAGGCTTTGAAGAATAATTTAAGATGACTGCCCGTGTCGTTTTTGCCACAGGTTACGGAAATAACCATCGAGTGCCAACAAAGCAAGCATGAGAACAGCGATATAACCACACGCAACAAACCATGACTGCGTTTGCGATGAAAAAGAGATATCAGGTAGGGCGAGATACATACTGAACGAGAAATAGTATGTTAGAATGTAAATCGTTGCAGCAATCATCCCGATAGAAACAAAAGATATTACAATTAATCCCCACACAAAAGAACGCTTTTTCTTTCGTTCGGCTTCCAATAAGATACGACGCATCATCAATTGTTCAAATCCATAAGGAAGATTGGTTGGTCTTCTGTTGTTCAGTGCACTTTTAAGCGCTTTACCTTGACTCATCATCTTTACGTTTAATCCATTCGTATAATTTCTTCCTAACACGAAACAATTTTACCTTTACATTATCGGTTGACAACTCGAGAATGGAAGCCACATCACTAACCGATTTTTCTTCCATATAATAAAGTGTAATCAATGCTTTCTCTTCAGAATTCAGATAATCAATAGCCTGCTCCAATCTTTGAAGCAATTCTTCGTTATCGTCGTTTTCAAAAAAGGCATCTATCGTTTCGTCGGGAATATTCCCTACCACATTCTCATCCAAAACAGGGAAAACGATCCTTCTTTTTCGTGTTGCCGAGATGGCCGTGTTATAAGCAATGCGGTATAGCCACGTGGAAAAGCTGCAATCGTTCTTAAAAGCATCCAACTTTCTGAACGCTTTCACAAAAGTATCCTGCGTCAACTCCTCAGCATCTTCATGATTGGGAACCAATTGAATAATCAACGAATAAATAGGCCGGCTATACCGTTCGAGAAAGAAGGAAAACAACTTGGGTTCCCCGTCAAGGATACGTCGTATATAGTCTGCTTCATCCGTCATTAATTGCATTTATAAGGTCAAATGAATTCACTTTGTCATTTTCGAGCACGGTTGAAGTTAGCCAACCAGGTTCGATTCATACTGAGATTCGATAACGTAAAGTTAGACGCCATTTTCAAAATTTGGTTACACTTTGCACGACATTCATTTTCAAAGAGGCATTTTTGTGCATTTAGCTGTAACCATTTCCCGATTGATGCGTCAAACTATGCAAAGAACAAAATTACTCACTAAAAAACAACGATTATGATGGATTTTATTACAATCCCTTTGGTTGTCGGAATGATAACTCTGGGAATTTACAAACTATTTGAGCTTTTCGTTCGTAAGAGAGAGCGACTGACCTTGATTGAAAAGATGAGTGACAAAATTGAAGTTGCAACGATTGAGAATCAATTCACTTTCCCAGCACAAACCACTATTAAACCGTTCGGATCATTGAAAGCAGGATGTTTATTAATTGGCATCGGACTTGGATTGATGGTCGGATTCTTTATCAGCATGTTTGCTTTTGGTAATTATAGTTTGCTGTCTGTCAGTTTTATTCCAGGAGCTATCGATTGGGATAAAGTAAATCAGGTAAAGGAAATGGTAGGCATAGTTTATGGTGCGTCTGTATTTATTTTTGGAGGAATAGGCCTATTGGTGGCTTTCCTGCTGGAAATGAAATACACAGCTAAAAATAGAAAAAGTTGATTCAAACGTTGTATCAAGAAAGGCTTCACTTTACGGGTGAAGCCTTTCCTGATTTCAGTTTGTTTTAACGCTTGTAGAAGAAGGTGCTGATCGTTGTTTATGTTTTTCGGCTTCAAAGCAATGTCGGCAAATAG